>NZ_FPBI01000019.1:0-117864 GCF_900116595.1 Mesorhizobium sp. YR577
CCTGGTTACCACACCAGGGCGGGAGGTCACCGCCACTCCCCCTTGATCCCGGTTCCAGACCCGGTCCCGCAGGAGCGATGGGGGGATTATGCGGGAAGTGTCTTGGGGTGTGGAAAGATTGGGCGAGAAAAAATGTGTGGGGTGAATGGAAACAATGGGTTGAGGGGAAATTTGCGGTGAATCTTTCCTCCACAGTTTCCGCTGGTTTCAGCTTCGGCAGTTCTGCACCGTGGCAGCCTTCACAGATGGTCCGGCATGGATCTGTCGCAAGAGCGACCCCCGCATGCGCTTCGCTCATGCTGCGCCCGGGATGACGAACTGCATGTTAGGTCTTCGCTAATCGTCAACGCTGGCGCGGCAGTTACGTCTCCGGCGCGGTAGCCGCGCCTGCTGTGCGGCAGTCAACAACGTTTGCGATTAGCGGCACCACCCCCTCTCTTCGTCATCCCGGGCGGAGCGAAGCGGAGACCCGGGATCCATGCCGGAATGCAAAAGAGCTTCAGCGGCGCAGAACGCGTCGACATCAGAACCGGGCCGTGCTTGACGACGATCAGGCCAATGGGTCCCGGATAACCTCCGCTTCGCTGCGGTTTCCGGGATGACGACTTCATGGCTGTCGCTGCTAATCGCCAAGGTTCCCGCTAAAGGCGCCGCCGTCTCTTCGTCATCCCGGGCGGAGCATGAGCGAAGCGATGCGCAGACCCGGGATCCATGCCGGAACGGAGAAGAGCCTCAACGGCGCAGAACGCGCGTCAACATCAGGACCGGCCACATAATGCTTTGGACGGTTGTGGCGTCCTCGCCTACCTTGCACCAGGAACCTTGGCAGCGTGGAATGCACACCCATGACGACACCCGACCTCTCCGATATCTACCGCGGCTACATTGCCTGCCTGAACAAGCAGGACTGGGCGAATCTGGGGCAGTTCGTTCACGAGGAGGCTCATTACAACGGCGAGCGGATCGGGCTGGCGGGTTATCGCGAGATGCTGGAGGGCGATTTTCGGGCGATTCCGGATCTCTATTTCGACATCAAGATGCTGATTGCGCAGCCGCCGCGTATAGCCAGCCGCCTGCAGTTCGACTGCACGCCGAAAGGCATCCTGTTCGGCCTCCCCGTAAACGGCAAGAAGGTCTCGTTTGCCGAGAACGTATTCTATGAGTTTCGGGAAAACCGCATCGAGAACGTATGGTCGATCATCGACAAGGCCGCCATCGAAGCGCAGCTTTCGGGTTCACAGTAAGGTGCGCGCCTAGTAGCCCGCTTCGCGGTTCACCACGTTCTGCAACGCCTCGCCGCGCTCGAAGGCGTCCATCTGCGCCAGCATGGGGGCTGCGAGATGGGCAGGGTCGGAGGTGGCGCCGGAATGCGGGGTCACGAACACCTTGGGATGCGACCACAGCGGGCTGGTCTTGGGCAGCGGTTCGACCTCGAACACGTCGAGGCTCGCTTCCTTCAGCGTTCCGTCTTCCAGCGCGCGGACGATATCCACGTCCTTTTGCAGCCGCCCGCGCCCGGCATTGATCAGCACAGTGCCGCCGAGCCCGTTGCGGCGGCGCAGCTGGCGCAGCACGCCGTAGTCGATGATGCCCTTGGTGGCCGGCGTCAGCGGCAGCAGCACGACGAGGATATCGGTGGCGTTGAGGAAGGGCACCAGGCCGGCATCGCCGTGATAGGTCTCCACGCCGGCCATCGGCCGATCGGTGCGGCCCCAGCCATTGACGCGGAAGCCGAGCCCGAGCAACACGCTCGCGGCCGCGCGCCCGAGTTCGCCGAGCCCCATGATGCCGACCGAAATGTCGCCGGCCAGCCGCTGTGGCGGCTCGCGCCAGATCTTCTTCTGCTGCTGGTTGCGGAAAAGCGCGCCCTGGCGGTGATGATCCATCACCCGCCACACGATGTATTCGACCATATGCTGGGTGAGATTGTCGGCCACCACGCGCACGATCGGCACATCGGGCAGGCCGGGATCGTTGAAGAGGTGATCGACGCCGGCGCCGATCGAGAAGACCGCGCGCAGATTGGGCAGTTTCGCCAGGATGTTGGCCGGCTGCTTCCACACCACCGCATAGGTGATGGAGGGATCTTCCGGCCCATCCGGTTTCAGCACCACCTCGCGGCTCGCTGATAAAAGCTCGTGCCATCGTTGCGGATTGAACCCGGTAACCGAAAGCAGGATGCGGCCCTTCTGCATGCCAGACGTTTCCCCGTTCTGTTGCTTTTCTTGTGTGTCTACTCGCTGACGATGCCGACCGGCGCGGTCTCGATCTTGAACGCGGCCGACATCAGGGCGCGAGTATAGTCCGACTGCGGCTGTTCGAAAATCTGGCGCGAAGGGCCGGATTCCACGATCTGGCCGTTGCGCATGACGATGACGTCGTTGGCGAGCGCCCGAATGACCTTCAGGTCGTGGCTGATGAAGAGGTAGGCGAGGTCGTGCTTGGCCTGCAATTCGCGCAACAGGTCGACCACCTGCGCCTGCACGCTCATGTCGAGCGCCGATGTCGGCTCGTCCAGCATGACGAAGCGCGGCTTCAGCACCATGGCCCGCGCAATGGCGATGCGCTGGCGCTGGCCGCCGGAAAATTCGTGCGGGTAGCGGAAGCGCGTTTCGGGATCGAGGCCGACTTCGTTGAGAACGTCGACCACGCGCTTGTCGCGCTCGGCGTCGGAGAGCTTCGGCTCATGGATTTTCAGCCCTTCCTCGATGATGTCGGAGACCGACATGCGCGGGCTGAGCGAGCCGAACGGGTCCTGGAAGACGATCTGCAATTCGCGCCGCAGCGGGCGCATGTCGTTGAAGGAGAGCTGGTTGATGTCGCGGCCGTTGAAATTGATCTTGCCGCTGGACGAGATCATGCGGGCCAGCGCCAAGCCGAGCGTTGTCTTGCCCGAACCGGATTCGCCGACGACGCCGAGCGTCTGGCCGGCGCGCACGGTGACGTCGATGCCATCGACCGCCTTCACATGATCGACCGTCTTGCGGAAGAAGCCTTCCTTGATCGGAAACCACACCTTGATGTCGCGGCCCGACATCACGGTCTTTGCCGTATCGTCGGCCAGCGGTGGCTTGCCCTTCGGCTCAGCCGCCAGAAGATGGCGGGTATATTCGTGCTGCGGGTTGGCGAAGATGTCCTTGGTCGGGCCCGTCTCGACGATCTTGCCCTTGGTCATGACGCAGACGCGGTCGGCGACCTTGCGCACGATGCCGAGATCATGGGTGATGAACAGCATCGACATGCCGTTCTTTTTCTTGAGGCCGTCGAGAAGCTCGAGGATCTGCGCCTGCACGGTGACATCGAGCGCGGTGGTCGGCTCGTCGGCGATCAGCAGTTGCGGCTCGTTGGCGAGCGCCATGGCGATCATGACGCGCTGGCGCTGGCCGCCGGAGAGCTGGTGCGGATAGGCGTCGAGGCGCTTCTGAGGGTCGCGGATGCCAACCTCGTTGAGCAGTTCCAGCGTTCGCACACGCGCCGGCTTGTCGGCCATGCCGCGATGCAGCTTGAGGATCTCGACGATCTGCTGCGAAATCGTGTGCAGCGGATTGAGCGAGGTCATCGGCTCCTGGAAGATCATGGTGATCTTGTTGCCGCGCACACGCCGCAAATCCTTCTCGCCGAGCGCCAGCAGGTCGGCGCCGTCGAACATTATCTGCCCGGACGGGTGGCTGGCGGCCGGGTAGGGCAGCAACTTCAGCACCGACAGCGCCGAGACCGACTTGCCCGAGCCCGACTCGCCGACAAGCGCCACGGTCTCGCCCTTGGCGATATCGAAGGAAATGCGGTCGACCGCGGTCTGCGTCTTGCCGCCTTGCGTGAAGGCGACGGAAAGATCGCGTACGGAGAGGAGGGGGGAGGTCAAATGGCGGCCTCGATGTCGGTGTTCCTGAAATCGTCGCCCTTGAACAGGAGCGGTTCGTTTCGCGCCTTGGCCAGCGCATAGGCGAAGCAATCGCCGAGATTGAGCTTGGCGGGGTGATTGCCCTTGCCGAACTTCTGGTAGGCTTCGCGGGCAAGATAAGCCTGTTCGGGCGTAACTGTCGTGATCTCGATGGCCAGGGCCTTGAAGAGCTCGTCCAGCTTCCGCGATTTCGCCTCTGATTTCATCTGATCGACGCGAACCGTTGCTTCGAGAAAATTGACCGGCGACATCACCGGACGCTGCTGCGATTCGATGAGCATGTTCTCCATGCGCTCGCCGTCAGGTTCGTCGAAAATGATCGCAAGAAGTGCCGACGCATCTACGATCACGTTGGCAGCCCCCATTCGTCATAGAGGTCGGAGTGATCGCTGGTTACGCCTTCGGGAACCGGTCCGAAGCTCTTGACGATCTCGCGAACGCGCCGTTTGCGCTCTGCAGTATCCCGTTGCAGATGCAGCCGCGCGATCTCAGCCTCCAGCGCCTGTTCGACGGCGGCCGTCATGCTCTGTCCGGTCTCGTCGGCCAACTGCCGTGCTAGGCGTTGTGCCTTTTCGCTCTTGATGTTCATGCCCATGATCGTCTCCATGGTAGAAAACTGGCGAAATTATACCATGAAAGAGAAATCATTTGAACGTCTTCCTCGGGTCGAAGGCGTCGCGGGTGGCTTCGCCGATGAAGATCAGCAGCGACAGCATCAGCGAAATCACGACGAAGCCCGACAGGGCCAGCCAGGGCGCATTGAGGTTGCGCTGGCCTTGTTTCAGCAGTTCGCCGAGCGAGGCCGAGCCGGGTGGCAGGCCGAAACCGAGGAAGTCGAGCGAGGTCAGCGTCGAGATCGAGCCGTTGAGGATGAAGGGCAGGAAGGTCAGCGTCGCCACCATGGCGTTGGGCAGCAGGTGGCGGAACATGATGGTGCGGTTGGGCACGCCGAGCGCGCGGGCCGCGTTCACATATTCGAAGTTGCGGGCGCGCAGGAACTCGGCCCGCACCACGCCGACGAAGGCGACCCATGAGAACAGTAGCATGATGCCGAGCAGGATGAAGAAACCGGGCGGCAGGATCGCCGAGATGATCAGCAGGAGGTAGAGCACCGGAATGGCCGACCAGATTTCGATGAAGCGCTGGAACAGAAGGTCGGTCCAGCCGCCGAAATAGCCCTGCATGGCGCCGGCCGAGACGCCGATGAGGGCGGAGCCGGCGGTGAGGATCAGGCCGAACAGCACCGAAATGCGGAAGCCGTAGATGGAGCGCGAAAGCACGTCGCGGGCCTGGTCGTCGGTGCCGAGCCAGTTCCAGTTGCCGATGTTGCAGTTCTCGTCATCGACCCCTTTCGGGTAGCGCTGGCAGCGCGTCTGCTTGTCGTACATCCAGGAAGGTTTTGCCGGTGCAGCTTCCGGGACTTCGTTGTTGACGGTCCGGTAGTGGTAGCGGATCGGCGGCCAGATCAGCCAGCCGTTCGAGGTGATCTCGTCGCTGATCACCGGGTCGCGATAGTCGGTGACGGCGTAGAAGCCACCGAATTTTTCTTCCGGGTAGTCGATCACTGCCGGAAACAGGATTTCGCCCTTGTAGGAGGCCAGAATCGGCCGGTCGTTGGCGATGAATTCGGCAAACAGCGACAGCACGAACAGGACCAGGAAAATCCACAGCGACCAGTAGCCCCGGCGGTTGGCCTTGAAGTTGGCCCAGCGCCGCTGGTTGAGCGGCGACAGCCACTGCTTTGAAACCGGGCGGGTGGTGACGTCCTCCACGGCGGCCATCAGACGTCCCTCCGCTCGAAATCGATGCGCGGGTCGATCCATGTATAGGTGAGATCGGAAAGCAGGCTGACGAACAGGCCGATCAGCGAGAAGATGTAGAGATTGGCGAAGACAACCGGGTAGTCGCGGTCGAGGATCGACTTATAGCCGAGCAGGCCGAGCCCATCGAGCGAGAAGATGTTTTCGATCAAAAGCGAGCCGGTGAAGAAGGCCGAGATGAAGGCGCCGGGGAAGCCGGCGACGACGATCAGCATGGCGTTGCGGAAGACGTGGCCGTAAAGCACGCTGCGCTCCGTCAGCCCCTTGGCGCGGGCGGTGACGACATATTGCTTGCGGATTTCATCGAGGAAAGAGTTCTTGGTGAGCAGCGTCAGCACCGCGAACTGCGACAGCACCATGGCCGTCATCGGCAGGGCCAGGTGCCAGAAATAGTCGACGATCTTGCCGCCCCAGGAGAGCTGGTCCCAATTGTCCGAGGTCAGGCCGCGCAGCGGGAACCAGTCGAAGAAGGAACCGCCGGCAAAGAGAACCATCAGCAGGATGGCGAACAGGAAGGCAGGGATCGCGTAGCCGATGATGATGATGCCGCTGGTCCAGGTGTCGAAGGTCGAGCCGTCCTTCACCGCCTTGCGGATGCCGAGCGGGATCGAGATCAGGTAGGAGATGAGCGTCAGCCATATCCCCAGCGAGATCGACACAGGCATTTTCTCGATGATGAGGTCGAGCACGCCGATATCACGGAAATAGCTCTGGCCGAAATCGAAGCGGGCGTAGTTCCACAGCATCAGGCCGAAGCGTTCGAGCGGCGGCTTGTCGAAGCCGAACTGCTTTTCGAGCTTGGCGATGAATTCGGGATCGAGCCCCTGCGCGCCGCGATATTTCGAGGAGGTCACTCCACTGGCGTCGAAATTGGTGACGCCGGCATCGGCACCGCTGCCGCCGGAGATGCGGTCGCTTGAATCGCCGCCCTGTCCGGTCAGCTTGGCAATCACCTGCTCGACCGGGCCGCCCGGCGCGAACTGCACCACCGCAAAGGAAATCGCCATGATGCCGAGCAGCGTCGGGATCATCAGCAGAATGCGCCGGAGGATATAGGCGCCCATCAGGCAAGCCCCATCGACGAGCTAGAAGGGATGCAGTCTATTCCCAAAACTATAAACCTAGGCCTTGCCAATCGCTGCCGCCTTGTCCTTGTCAAACCACCACATTGCTTCCACCGGAAAGCCGAAGTCGGGTTTTGGCTCCTTGTAGCCGAACATGTCCCAGAAGGCTGCCCGGTGATTCGCCAGGTACCAACTTGGAATCCAGTCTTGCCGCGCGCGCAAGACCCGGTCGAGTGCGCGCAGTGCAGTCGTCAGCGTTTCGCGGTCTGTCGCGGTGCCGGCAGCCTCGACCAAGGCATCGATGCCGGGGTCGGCCGTTCCAGGCAGATTGCGCGAGCCGGGAAGGGTGGCTGAGCGCGAATGGAAAATGCCTTCCAGGCTTTCACGCGTCGGCGTTGCATCGAAGGACAGCGCCATCACGATCAGGTCGAAATCGAATTCCGCCTGCCGCGCGCCATATTGCGCCGAATCGACGCTGCGGATCGAGGCATCGATGCCGATCGCCTTCATGTTCTCGATCCAGGGTGAAGCGATCCTGATCCAGCCTTCGTCATCGACGAGGAGTTCCACGCTGAGGCTCTCGCCCTTGTCGTTGGCGAGGAACTGCCCGGAGCGTTTCCAGCCGGCTTCAGTCAGAAGCTTCGAGGCCGCACCGAGCAGCTTGCGGTCGCGGCCTGAGCCGTCGGACACCGGCAGCACGACGGCCTCGCCGAAGGCCTCGTCCGGTATCTTCCCGCGCAGCGGCTCCAGCAGCGCCAGTTCCGCCGCCGAAGGCATGCCTTCGGCGCGATAGTCGGACTTCTCGAAACAGGACTGCGAACGGTCGTAGGAACCGTAGAACAGGTTGCGCTTCGTCCATTCGAAGTCGAAGCACATGTTGATCGCCAGCCGCACGCGCCTGTCGCGGAAGCGCTCGCGGCGCAGATTGATGGCGGTGGCCTGCATGGAAGGACGCTTCTCGGCCGGGAATTCGCGCTTGACCACCTTGCCCTGGTTGAGGGCGGGAAAATCATAGCCTGTCGCCCAGACGCGGGCGGTGAATTCCTGCCGATAGAGCACGTCGCCCTTCTTGAAGGCTTCGAAGCCGGCCTGCCGGTCCTGATAGAACTCGATGCGGATGCGGTCGAAATTGTAGAGGCCGCGATTGACCGGAAGGTCACGGCCCCAATAGTCGGCAACGCGCTCATATTCGATGGTTTGGCCGGGGGAGACACGGCCAACCTTGTAAGGCCCGGAGCCGAGCGGCGGCTTCATATTGGCGCTGTCGAAGGAATTGGCCTCGAAATAGGCCTTCGACACGATCGGGAAGCCGGCGACGTTGAGGATCGTGCGGGCGGATTGCTTGCCGTTAAAGCTGAGCCTCAAGGTGCGGGCATCGACGGCCACGGCTTGCGTCATCTGGGCCAGCGGCAGCAGCAGGTCGGGGTGGCCCTTGTCCTTGTAGAGGTTGAAGGTAAAGACGACGTCCTCGGCCGTCAGCGGCGTTCCGTCGTGGAATTTCGCCTCGGGGCGCAGCGCGAATTCGAATGTGTTGCGGTCGTCCGAAAGGGTCACGCTCTCGGCGAGCAGCCCGTAAACGGCGTCGGGCTCATCAAGCGCGCCTGTCATGCCGCCGGTCATGAGTGAATCGAAGCACATTTCCATGCGCGGCGGCGCATCGCCCTTGGCGGTGAACGAATTCAGCGTGTTGAAGGTTAGCGGGCTCTGATTGTAGAACCAGTTGGGCGGCGAGAAATTGAAGATGCCGCCCTTTGGCGCGTCGGCGTTGACGTAGTCGAAATGGGCGAAGTCGGCCGGATATTTCAGGTCGCCGAAGGCTGATAGCCCGTGCAGCCTGGTGCCGGTGGGCGTTTCAGCGAAGGCAAGGCCGGGCAGCAGGGGCGCTGCGACGGCCGAAGCGCCGAGGGCGAGGATTTGTCGTCGAGTGAGATTTGATGTTGTCACGTGTGCAGAGCCCTTTGTCTGCACTCGCATAGGGGAACCGTGATGAATGGCGCTCTATGAGAACCCCCACCCCTAACCCCTCCCCACAAGGGGGAGGGAAATTTTTGAACCGTCATGCCACACGAAACCTGCAATGATTGGCGCTGTGTCTGAATGCCATCGGAATCCCCCTCCCCCTTGTGGGGAGGGGTTAGGGGTGGGGGTGCTTCACAGGCAATTGCCCAGCCGTTTACTGGTAGAAGGTCATGGCGGCGGTGGGTTCGCAGCGTCATGCCGAGCCGTCCATCAATTGCCGCTCTTGTATTTTGCGGCCAGCGCCTTTTCCTTCTCGGGGTCGATCCACCAGGAATCGATGTCGGGACCGATATAGTCAGGCTGCTTGTCGGGGACGCCGAACTTGTTCCAGTAGGCCAGCCAGACGTCCGGCCGGCTGAACTGCGGCATGTAGTAATAGTTCCACAACAGCACCCGGTCGAGCGCATGGGTGGCGGCGACGAGGTCTTCGCGGTCGGTGGCGAAGATGACCCGGTCGACCAGCGCATCCACGGTTGGGTCCTTGATGCCGGAGTAGTTTCGCGAACCGGGAGAATCGGCTGCCTTGGTGCTCCAGTAATCGCGCTGTTCGTTGCCCGGCGAACTCGACTGCGGAAGAACCGTGGTTATCATGTCGAAATCGAAATCGTTGACGCGGTTTATGTACTGGCTGGTGTCGACGATGCGAAGCGAGGCGGTCACGCCGATCTTGCGCAGCATGGCGATGTAGGGGTTGATCGTCGGCTCGACGCCCTGCCGGCTGTCCATGATCTCGAAGGTAAACGGCTCGCCCTTCTCGTTGGTCATCTTGCCGTTCTGGATCTTCCACCCGGCTTCGGCAAACAGCGCGATCGCCTTGCGCAGGTTCTCGCGCTCGGACTGCGGCGTTTCATAGACCGGCAGCTTGAACTCCTGCGTGAACAGTTCGGGCGGCAGCTTGTCCTTGTACTGGTTGAGGATTTCCAGCTCCTTGCCCTGCGGCAGGCCGCTCGAGGCAAGCTCGCTGCCGATGAAGTAGCTGTTGGTGCGAACGTTCAGGCCAAAGGACTGGGTGCGGTTCATGGTCTCGAAATCGAAGGCGTAGGTAAGCGCCTCGCGCACGCGCTTGTCCTGGAACAGCGGCCGGCGCAGGTTCATCGCAAAAGCCTGCATGTTCTGCAGGCCGGTCGCCTTGAATTCCCGCTTGATGACATCGCCGGCGTTGAGCGCCGGGAAGTTGTAGACGGTCATCCAGCGGCGCGCGCTGGCTTCGCGCTCGATGTCCTCGATGCCGCCCTTGGTAAAGGCCTGCCATGCGGCGGTATCGTCAAGGAAGTAGACGTAGCGGCGGCGGTCGAAATTGTTGCGGCCGACATTGACGCCGACATTGGCCGACCAGTGGTCGGGCACGCGGCTCCAGATGATTTCGGAGCCCGGCTTGAAGCTCTCGATCTTGTAGGCGCCCGAACCGAGCGGTGCTTCCAGCGTCGGCTTGGTGATGTCGCGCTTCTTGCCGTTCTTGTCGGTGCCTTCCCACCAATGCTTGGGCAGAATGGCGAGGTCGCCCATGATCTTGGGCAGTTCGCGGTTGCCCTTCTGGTCGAAGCGGAATTCCACCTCGCGATCCGAGATAGCGACCGCCTCCTTCACATTGACGTAATAGCGGCTGTATTGCGGGCTGTTGGCCTTCAGCGTGTTGAACGACCAGACGACATCGTCGACTGTGATGGGCGTGCCATCGTGCCATTTGGCGCGCGGATCGAGCCGGTAGGTCGCCGAGGAATAGTCCTCCGGGTATTTGTAGGCGTCGGCGATCATCGGATGGCTGACGCCGGGCTCGTCAATCGACTGCTCCATCAGCATTTCATAGAGCAGGCCGCCGCCGAAGCCGGCAAAGCCGGCCGCAGGCGAACCTTGCACGATATAGGGGTTGAAGCTGTCGAACGTGCCCGTCGCGATGCTGTTCAGCGTGCCGCCCTTGGGGGCGTTCGGGTTGACGTAGTCGTACTGCTTGAATTCGCTGCCGTATTTGGTGTCGTCGCCGAGCGTCGACGATGTCCGCCATTCGTCGGCCGATGCCGAAAGAAGACTTGCCGCGAGCAGGGCCGGTAGAAGCCCGAGTTTGCCGATCGTTCGCGTCAATCCTGCCTTCATCGTCATCCTTTCTGTCAGGTCTTCAGTGTAGGGCGTCGCGCCGCAATGGAAACCATGTTTGTCCAGTATTCGCGACCATATGCGAAAACGCTAACAAAAAAGCCGGGCTGAACCCGGCTTTTTCATGATTGTGCGATGATTATTTCGTTACTGCGCGGGCGCTGGTGCCGGAGCAGCCGGTGCCGGTGCGGCGGGAGCAGCACCCTCAGCCGGGGCTGCAGGAGCCGCACCTTCCGCAGGCGCCGCACCTTCCGCAGGCGCCGCACCTTCGGCCGGAGCCGCACCCGCTTCAGGCAGCGGCTTCGGGCTGTCCGACAGCGTGCGCAGATAGGCGATCAGGTTGGCGCGCTCGTCATCCTTCTTGATACCGGCGAAACCCATGGCCGTTCCCTTCACGAAGCCCTTGGGCGAGGTGAGGAAGTGGTTGAGGTTGTCGTAGGTCCAGTGCGTGCCGCCGTTCTTCGAAAAATCCTTCATGCCGGCCGAGTAGGCAAAGCCTTCATGCTCGCCGACGGGGCGGTCGATGACATCCCAGAGATCGGGGCCGACCTTGTTGGGGCCGCCCTTTTCGCCGGAATGGCAGGCCTGGCACTTCTTGAAGACGGCCGCGCCGGCTTCGGCATTGGCGGTTGCAAGCAGCTCGGCGATCGGCTTGGCAGCCGGAGCGGCAGCGCCACCCTCGGCAGGCGCTTCCTCGGCCGCCTCGACGATGAAGCCGGGCTTTTCAGGAGCGGGCGAAGCGAAGATCGCATCGGACGCGAGGGCGATCGAAAAGACGACGAAAACGGTAGCCAAGAGGCCGCCGATCAATTTGTTGAATTCGAATGAGTCCATTCGCCCCAGTCTCCCTTGGCCGGCTTGCCAGCGGAAGTGTCGCTTCCGGTGCCGACGGCATTGCGTCCCCACCGGTCGGGACCGGCAGAATTGGGCGGAAACTAGGTCTTTTGCTCGACCGTTGCAACACCTATAAGGGCGGTTCCAGTGAGACCTTTTGCCACTTTAACCACTGCCCTTTCGGATCGATTTGTAGCTTCCATGTCACCACTCATCCTGATTCCCGCGCGAATGCGCGCCACGCGCCTGCCGGGCAAGCCTCTCGCCGACATCTGCGGCCGCCCGATGATCGTCCATGTCGCCGAGCGCGCCAGGGAAAGCGGACTGGGTCGCGTCGTGGTGGCGACGGATACGCCGGAGGTGGCGGATGCGGTCCGCGCCCATGGTTTCGAGGCCGTCATGACCCGCGTCGAGCACGAATCGGGCTCCGACCGGATTTTTGAGGCGCTGACGACTGTCGATCCCGACGGCGCGGTTGAGACCATCATCAATGTCCAGGGCGATCTTCCGACGATCGACCCGCAAACGATCCGGGCAGCCCTTGCCCCGTTCGAGAACCCGGCGGTCGATATCGCGACGCTGGGCGTCGAAATCACCCGCGACGACGAGAAGACCAATCCGAACGTGGTCAAGATCGTCGGTTCGCCGCTTTCGGAAAATCGCCTGCGCGCGCTCTATTTCACCCGCGCCACCGCGCCCTGGGGCGAGGGGCCGCTTTTTCATCACATCGGGCTCTATGCCTATCGCCGCTCGGCACTGGAGCGTTTCGTCAAGCTCAGGCCGTCGCCGCTGGAAAAGCGCGAAAAGCTGGAACAGCTGCGCGCGCTGGAAGCCGGCATGCGCATCGATGCCGAGATCGTGGCGACCGTGCCGCTGGGTGTCGATACGCCGGAAGACCTCGAACGTGCCCGCGAAATTCTGTCCAGATAAAGACAAGGCCTGACCATGCCCGACAAGACCAACCGCATTTCATTCCAGGGCGAGCCGGGCGCGAATTCCGACACGGCCTGCCGCAACGTCTATCCGGATATGGAGCCGTTGCCGTGCCCGACCTTCGAGGATGCGTTCAACGCGGTCGAAACCGGCAAGGCCGATCTCGCCATGATCCCGATCGAGAACACGATCGCCGGCCGCGTCGCCGACATCCACCATTTGCTGCCCGAATCGAAGCTGCACATCGTCGGCGAATATTTTCTGCCGATCCATTTCCAGCTGATGGTGCTGCCGGGCGTGAAGCGGCAGGAGATCAAGACGATCCACAGCCACATCCATGCGCTCGGCCAGTGCCGCAAATACATCCGCAAGAACGGCTGGAAGCCGGTGGTCGCCGGCGACACGGCGGGTGCCGCCAGGCTGGTGGCCGAGGTGAAGGACCGGACGATGGGCGCATTGGCGCCGCGGCTGGCCTCCAGCCTCTACGGCCTTGATATACTGGAAGAAAACGTCGAGGACACCGACAGCAACGTCACCCGCTTCGTCGTCCTGACCAAGAACAAGCAGTGGGTGGAGCGTCCTCGCCCCGACGCCAAGATGATGACGACCTTCGTCTTCCGCGTCCGCAACGTGCCGGCCGCTCTCTACAAGGCGATGGGCGGCTTCGCCACCAACGGCATCAACATGACCAAGCTGGAAAGCTACCAGCTCGGCGCCTTCACCGCGACGCAGTTCTACGCCGACGTCGAAGGCCACCCGGAAGACCAGGGTCTCAAGAACGCGCTGGAGGAACTGCGGTTCTTCTCGAAGGAAGTCCGCATTCTCGGCGTCTATCCGGCGAATGACGAGCGCCAGAGCTGGAATATGAGCGACTGAGCTTAAGGCGGGCTTGGGCTATCGTATAAGAATTCGACCCCCACTCCGTCTCGGCTTCGCCGAGCCACCTCTCCCCCGATCGACGGGGGAGAGGAAACGCACGGCCGCAAGGCTGGCTCCCTTCCTCTCCCCTTTTGAGGGGGAGAGGTGGCTCGGCGAAGCCGAGACGGAGTGGGGGTCTGTTGTGCCGTATGCGATTGCCCCGCCGAAGCGATGATCTACAGCCGCTTCGCGAACCAGTGATCGGCGTAGGGATTGTCGTTGTAGGGCTTGATTTCCGCATAGCCGTCGCGCCTGTACAGCGACTGCGCTTCCCTAAGCGCGCGGTTGGTGTCGAGATAGACCGTTTGCGCGCCCAGTTCGCGGGCTATCGCCTCCAGCCTGTGTAGCATGCGGCCGGCAACGCCGAGCCCGCGCGCGGAGGGCGCTACCCACATCCGCTTGATCTCCGCCGTCGTGGCATCAAGCATGCGCACCGCGCCGCAGCCGGCAGGGTTTCCGTCGAGCCGGGCGATCAGGAAGCTGCCGTGCGGGCGGATGAACTCGTCGCCGCTCACGCTGTTTCCCTTGCTGGTGTCGAAACCTTCTTCGAAGCGCGTTGCCAGCTCCTCGACATAGAGCGCCATGCATTGCTGGGCATCAGTGCTGTTGGCGTCTTCCTCGCCGATGGTGACGGCAGCGGCGGTGAGCAGGCGCTCGACCTCGGCCATCGCGGCCACGAGTCGGTCCTGCGCTGCCGGCGAAAGCGGCTCGAGGATGGAATTGGCCAGATCGTCCGACAGGGCGTCGTAAGCCGCGTGCTCGGCGCGGCCTTTTTCGGTCAAGGTCGCGTGGCGGCTGCGGGCGTCTCCGTCCAGTTTGTCGACGGAAACCAGGCCATGCGTCTCGAGCGAACGCAGCATGCGGCTGAGATAGCCGGAATCAAGCCCCAGCTGGGAGCGGAGCGCGCCCAGCCCCGCGCCTTCCGGTCCGATCTCGAAAAGCAGCCGCGCCTCGCCGAGCGGGCGACCGCGGCGCAGATAGCTGTCTTCCAGCGCGCCGATGCGGCGGGTCACCGTGCGGTTGAAGCTGCGGATCTGGTCGACTTGCGATTTGCTCATTACCTGACTTTAGTCAGGCAATGTATGGAGATCAAGATTTATCTGACATTGGTCAGGCAATCTGCCGGGCGCAAATTCCTGTTCGACGTTTGCAAAAACCGGTTGCATTTCACTATCAGTTTGCTACAAAGAAAACCGATTTGGTTTTGCAACCGGTTTTGGAGGAATAGAAAAATGGCAAAGCTTATCGTTTGGAACCTCGTCACGCTGGACGGCTATTTCGAGGGCGACAAGAAGTGGGATCTCGATTTCCACAACACGGCCTGGGGACCGGAACTTGAGAAGATGTCCTTGGAATTCGGAAGCAATGCCGAGGCCCTGATATTCGGCCGCGTGACCTATGAAGGCATGCGCGATTACTGGACGACCACGACGGACGAAGGGCCCGTCAAGGACTTCATGAACGCCCTGCCGAAGCTGGTGGCTTCGCGCACGCTCACATCGTCGAACTGGAACAACACGCGGGTGACCGCCGACATTGGCGGCGAGATCGCCAGGCTCAAGGCGGACGCCGAGCGTGATCTCTACGTCTTCGGCAGCGCCGACCTCATCCATTCGCTGCTGGAGCAGGGGCTGGTCGACGAGATCCTGTTGTGCGTGGTGCCGCGGCTTCTTGGATCAGGCACGCTTTTGTTCAAGAAGGGGGCTCGCCACGAGCTTACTCTCGCCGAATCGCGGCCACTTTCGAACGGCAGCCTCATCGTCCGGTATTCCGTGACGAAATAGGCCGGGGCGGCTCAGCTCTCGGCCCACGCCCTGATCAGGTGATGCGCGATGGCGGATTTCGGCGGCACGAGAATGCCGCCGGCATGGTTGCCGGCCAGCATGTCGCGGACCTCGTCGCGGGAAAACCAGCGGCAGTCCTCGAGCTCGGCATCGATGCGGATATCCTCGTTCAGCGCCTCGCCGAAGCACCCGATCATCAGCGAATAGGGAAACGGCCAGGGCTGGCTGGCGTGATAGATGACGCGGCCGAGGCTGATGCCGGCTTCCTCCAGCGTCTCGCGCCGCACCGCCGCCTCGATCGTCTCGCCGGGCTCGATGAAGCCGGCGAGAGCCGAATACATGCCGGGCGCAAAATGCTTGCTGCGCCCGAGCAGGCATTTGTCCGGCATCACCGTCAGCATGATGGCGACCGGGTCGGTGCGTGGAAAATGCTCGGCACTGCAGTTCGGGCAATGGCGCTTGTAGCCGCCGGCGCGCATTTCGGTCTCGTGGCCACAGCGCCCGCAGAACCGGTGCGTCGAATGCCAGGCAAGCAGGGCGGCAGCCTGCGCCATGGCGCCCACCGCCGACTGGTCGATGAGGCCTTGCATGTTGACCGAGCGGTAGTCGATCGCCTTGACCGTTTCGGGAAGCTGTTCGATGTCGAGCCCGGCGGGAGCCGCCAGCACCGGCCCGGCTTCCGAAAAGCCGAGCAGGATCGCCTGATCCAGCACCGGCTGAAAGGCGGGGATTTCGTCGGTGCTGAAATAACCGTCGAAGGCGCCCTCGGTCAGTTTCAGGAAAAGCCGCCCATCGCGCACCAGCATCAGCCGCGCGGCCGGATCGGCCAGCGCCTTGCTGGCCGAATCGTCGCTGCGGTTTTCCGACTGGCGATCTATGAGGTTGCCGGCAAAGCCGACGAATTGGCTCGCTTCGCGCTCAGGCGCGTCGAATAGACGAAAAGTCATGCAGGGTCCGATGATGGCTCAAAAGATTACTGTAGTGCCGACCGTATCTTCTCGCAAAAACCATGCAGGTCAGACCGTTTATAGGGTTCGCGCATGCCGTGGCCCCAGACAGGGCCGGGCCAGCCGGCGTCACCTTCGAATCGCGCGATGACGTGGATATGAAGCTGACGCACGATATTGCCCAAGGCGCCGGTGTTGATCTTGGTGCAGTCGGTGCTCTTCTTGAGGGCCTGCGCCACCGTGTTGCACTCGAAGGTCAGCATCGCCTGGTCGAGCGGCGTCAGGTCATGCACTTCTTCGATGCCGGGTCGTTGCGGCACGAGGATGAGCCAGGGCCAGCGGCTGTCATTCATGATGCGCAGCTCGCACAGACCGAGCCACATCAGGGGCTCGCTGTCCGCCTCCAGTCGGGCGTTCAGCTCAAATCCGGCCTTCAGGCCAGGCATCATTGGCGTTTCCTCGAATTTTGCGTGGAGGCTAGAGTGCTGGCCTGCGACCTGCAAGCGATTCATTGGCCGGGAAAGCTTTTGACGCATGCTTTTGCCTTCGCTCTTGCAATTAATTGCGCAATTGCCGATATGAGAGCCGGGAGGTTGGTGGTGGACGATCCACTCGCCAACCGGGTCAGGTCCGGAAGGAAGCAGCCCTAACGAGCCCGGAACGGGTCATGTTCCAGCCTCCCACCTTCTTCGCCCTTCTTCCGCGACATTGACGGCGTCAAGCCGTGCGGGCGAAACTCTGTCCGAGGAATCGGTCGCACCCGAGCGGCCAAGGGAGCAAGCCAGGCGGATGAGCGAAGCCGGAAACCAACCATCAGGCAAGACCGCCGCCTATCGCGTGCTCGCGCGCAAATACCGTCCTTCCGATTTTTCGAGCCTGATCGGCCAGGAGCCGATGGTCCGCACGCTGACCAACGCGTTTTCCTCCGGCCGCATCGCACAGGCCTGGATGCTGACCGGCGTTCGCGGCGTCGGCAAGACGACGACGGCGCGCATTCTGGCGCGCGCGCTCAACTACAAGACCGCCGAGGTGAACCAGCCTTCGGTCGATCTCACCATTCCCGGCGAACACTGCCAGGCGATCATGGAAGGCCGCCATGTCGACGTGATCGAGATGGACGCCGCCTCGCATACCGGCATCGACGACATCCGCGACATCATCGAACAGGTGCGCTACGCCCCGGTCTCGGCGCGCTACAAGGTCTACATCATCGACGAAGTGCACATGCTCTCCACGCAGGCCTTCAACGGCCTGCTGAAGACGCTTGAAGAGCCGCCGCCGCATGTGAAATTCATCTTCGCCACCACCGAAATCCGCAAAGTTCCGATTACGGTGCTGTCGCGCTGCCAGCGTTTTGACCTGCGCCGCATCGATGCGTCGATGATCAAGGCCGATCTCGCACGCATCGCCGGGCTGGAAAGCGTCGAGGTCGAAGACGACGCGCTTTCTATGATCGCCCGCGCTGCCGAGGGCTCGATGCGCGACGCCCAGTCGATCTTCGATCAGGCAATCGCCCATGGCGCCGGCAAAGTCACCGCCGAAGCGGTGCGCGCGATGCTTGGTTTGGCTGATCGGGCGCGCATCGTCGATCTGTTCGAGCATGTGATGAAGGGTGACGCGGCCTCTGCATTGCAGGCTCTGCGGGCGCAGTATGATGTCGGCGCCGATCCCGTCGCCGTGCTCAACGACCTTGCCGAATTCAACCATCTGGTCACACGGCTGCGCTTTGTGCCGTCTGCCGGCGACGATGCCGCCCTTTCCGAAGACGAGCGCGTGCGCGGTCGCGAATTTTCGCAGACGCTGTCGATACGGGTGCTTTCGCGCACCTGGCAGATGCTGCTCAAGGGCATTCCCGAGGTGCAGTCGTCCAACCGGCCGATCAGTGCCGCCGAAATGGTGCTGATCAGGCTCGCCCATGCCGCCGACCTGCCGACGCTGGACGAGGCGATCAAATCGCTCGGCGACGGCACAGCTTCCAATGGCGCCGCGCCGCGGCCCTCCACGTCTTCGGCACCTTCCGGCTCCGGCAATGGCGCAAGTGCCGTCTCGCAGGCGCGGATGCCGTCGAGCAATGGCGGCGGCCAGACCATGCGGCTGGTGGCGAGCGAGCCGGAAGCGGCCCCGGCCGCCTTCGTGCCTTCGCCGGTGGTCGAGGAAACGCCGAGCGTTCCGATCAAATCGCTGGCCGACGTCGCAAACCTTTGCGACGCCAACCGCGACATGGCGCTAAAAGTGCAGGTCAAGCGCTGCGTGCGGCTGGTCAAGGTCGAGCCGGGCCGGCTCGATGTCAGCCTGACGCCGGATGCGCCCAAGACGCTGCTGAACGACCTGACCGTGAAGCTGAAGGCCTGGACCGGCCGGCACTGGATGGTGTCGCTGTCGCGCGAGGAGGGTGGGCAGACTCTTTCCGAGATGGAAACGGAAAAGCGCGATAACGCCTTCTCGGATGCCAAGGCCGACCCGACGGTCGCCGCCATCCTCGCCCGTTTCCCGGGCGCAAAAATCATCGACGTGCGCATCCCCGATGCGCCGGATACGGAAGCCGATGCCGACATGCCGGCCGAGCCGCCGATCGAAGACGACGACGAGAACTGACGAACAAAGGATTGAGATCATGAAGGATCTTCTCGGCCTTATGGGCAAGGCGAAGGAAATGCAGGCCAAGTTCCAGGCCATGCAGGAGGAAATCGCCACGCTGGAGGCAACCGGCCAGGCCGGCGGCGGTCTGGTGCAGGTGACGATTTCGGGCAAGTTCGAGATGAAGTCGCTGAAGATCGACCCGTCGCTGTTCAAGGAGGACGATGTCGAGATCCTCGAAGACCTGATCCTCGCCGCGCACAACGACGCCAAGGTCAAGGTCGAGACGGTGATGCAGGAAAAGACCAAGGCGCTGACGGCGGGATTGCCGATACCGCCCGGCATGAAGCTGCCCTTTTAGTGAGTAGGGAATAGTGAATTAGTGAGTGGCGGATTCTCTTCGATCACTACTCACTCTATAACCCCCTCATGTCCAAGCGAATCGCCGGCCCTGAAATCGAACGCCTGATCCAGCTCCTGGCCAAGGTGCCGGGGCTTGGGCCGCGTTCGGCACGGCGGGCGGCACTCCATCTCATCAAGAAGAAGGAGCAGTTGCTGGTGCCGCTGGCCGACGCCATGGGCGAGGCGGTCGACAAGGTCCGCATCTGCTCCAATTGCGGCAATGTCGATACCGTCGATCCCTGCACCATCTGCACCGACCCGCGCCGCGACGGCGCGACGCTGATCGTGGTCGAGGATGTCGCCGACCTCTGGGCTCTGGAGCGCGCCGGCGCCATGAACGCGCTCTATCATGTGCTTGGCGGCACGCTGTCGCCGCTCGACGGCATCGGCCCGGACCAGCTCAACATCAAGCAGCTCGTCAGCCGTGTTTCCGAGGGCGAGATCAAGGAAATCATCATCGCCGTCAACGCCACCGTCGAAGGCCAGACGACGGCGCATTACCTGACCGACCAGCTCGCCGATTTCGGCGTCAAGATCACCCGGCTGGCGCATGGCGTGCCGGTGGGCGGCGAACTCGATTATCTCGACGAGGGCACGCTTGCGGCGGCGCTGAAATCGCGGACGGTGTTTTGACAAGATTTGGGGGCAGGAACCAATGATGAGATATCTCACCGCGATCTTGTTCTCCCTTGCCGTAGCCTTTGCTGCCTTTCCTGCCTCCGCCGCAAAAATCGACGACCAGTTCCAGGCATGGCTCAAAACCGACCTCTGGCCCGAAGCCAAGAGTCGCGGCATCTCGCAAAAGACCTTCGACGCCGCCTTTGCCGGCGTTTCGCCGAACCTGAAACTGCCCGATCTGGTCATGCCGGGCACCAAGCCGAAGACGCCGCAGAAGCAGCATCAGGCCGAGTTCGGCTCGCCGGGCAGCTATTTCGCGCCGATCGGCAATGTCACCGCCGGCGGGCGCTCGCGCGCCGGGCAATATGCCAAGACGCTTGGCGCGATCGAGAAGCGCTACGGCGTGCCGGGCGAGGTGGTGTTGGCGATATGGGGCCGCGAGTCGGGCTTCGGCACGGCGAAAATCCCCTACAACGCCTTCGAGGTGCTGGGCACCAAGGCGTTCATGGCGACCCGCAAGGACATGTTCCGCAAGGAGGTTCTGGCCGCCCTCGAGATCGTTCAGCGCGGGCTTGCCGATCCCGGCCAGATGAAATCGTCATGGGCCGGCGCGCTCGGCCAGCCGCAATTCCTGCCAACGTCTTTCCTTAAGCACGCGGTCGATTTCGACGGCGACGGCCATCCCGACATCTGGAACTCCGCGCCCGACACGCTGGCCTCCATCGCCAATTACCTCGTCCATTACGGCTGGGTGAAAGGCCGCGACTGGGGGTTCGAAGTCACCGTGCCGGACAGCGTCTCTTGCTCGCTCGAAGGGCCCGATCAGGGCAAGAAAATATCGCAATGGGCGGCGATGGGCATTGCCCGCATCGGCGGCAAGCCGTTTCCGGCCAGTGAGTTGAAGGCCGAAGGTTTCCTGCTGATGCCGGCGGGACGCAGCGGCCCGGCCTTCATCGTCACGCCGAATTTCTACGTGCTCAAGGAATACAATATGAGCGATCTCTATGCGCTGTTCATCGGCCATGGTGCTGATCGCATCGCGCATGGCGACAAGGGTTTTTCCGGTGCCTGGGGCAAGGTCGGTGGGCTTTACCGGTCGGATGTGGCGGCCATGCAGCGCGGGCTCGAAAAGGCCGGCTACGATGTCGGCAGCGCCGACGGCCTGCCCGGCTTCAAGACGCGCCGCTCGATCGGCGTCTGGCAGGCCAAGAACGGCCGCGCGGCGACGTGTTATCCGGACAAGGGGTTGGTTGAAGCGATGCGCTGAGTTCCCTCCCCCTTGGGGGGAGGGTGGCCCGAAGGGCCGGGTGGGGTCGTCGCGGCAGTGCTCGGCGCATAGGAACGTAGAGCACTGCCGCGACGACCCCACCCGCTTCCTTCGCTTCGCTCAGTCAGCGACCTCCCCTCAAGGGGGAGGTGAGCGCCGACCCTCAAGCCGCCTGCGACAGCTCCTTATGCGCTTCCGCAAGGATCTCGAACGACCTGATCCGCGCGGCATGGTCGAACATCTGCGCCGTCACCATCAGCTCGTCAGCGCCGGTGCGGCGGATGAAGGCATCCAGACCGGCTCTCACGGTCTGCGGGGAACCGACGATGGCGCAGGAAAGCGCCTGTGCCAGCATGGCCTTGGCCATCGGGTCGAGGTCGGCGTCGTAGTTCTCGACAGGCGCCGGCAGCGGGCCGGGGTGGCCGGTGCGCAGATTGACGAAGGCCTGCTGCAGCGAGGTGAACAGGAACTTTGCTTCCGCGTCAGTCTCGGCGGCAAACACGTTCAGCCCGAGCATGACGTAGGGCTTGTCCAGGAATTGCGACGGCTGGAAGCGCGAACGGTAGATGTCGATGGCATGTTCCAGTTCGGCCGGCGCGAAATGCGAGGCAAACGCATAGGGCAGGCCGAGCATGGCGGCGAGCTGCGCGCCATAGGTGGAGGAGCCGAGTATCCACACCGGCACGTTCTGGCCTTCTCCGGGCACGGCGCGCACGCGCTGGCCGGGTTCGGCAGGCGCGAAATAATTGATGAGCTCGACCACGTCCTGCGGGAAATTGTCGACGCCGGCCTCGAGATTGCGGCGCAGCGCGCGGGCCGTGTTCATGTCGGTGCCCGGCGCGCGGCCAAGGCCGAGATCGATGCGGCCGGGATGGAGGGCGGCAAGCGTGCCGAACTGCTCGGCAATCACCAGCGGGGCGTGGTTGGGCAGCATGATGCCGCCCGCACCGACGCGGATCGTCTTGGTGCCGCCGGCGACATGGGCAATCACCACGGAGGTTGCGGCACTGGCGATGCCCGCCATGTTGTGATGCTCGGCCAGCCAGTAGCGGTTATAGCCGAGCCGCTCGGCGTGGCGGGCCAGGTCGAGCGTGTTGGCGAGCGATTGCGAGGCGGTGCTGCCCTCGGTGATCGGCGACAGGTCTAGAACGGAAAGTGGAATCACGGGCAGGTCTCCGGGCGGCAGGAAGCTCGGATATAGGAACGCCCGGCCTGCTTCGCAAAGGGCATCAGGCCGCTTTTGCCGGTTCCTCTGCCTCTTCTTCCTCCGGCTCGGCGGTTTGCTGGGCGGCCAGAAAATTGCCGACGTGATGCAGGCTCTCGAAATGATCGCAGAAGACCTTGACGATGACGAGCAGCGGCACCGCGATAAGCGCGCCGACGAAGCCCCAGAGCCATGACCAGAAGGCCACCGCGACGAAGATCGCCACCGCGTTGATCTCCAGCCTTCGGCCGACCACGAGCGGGGTTATGAACTGGCCTTCGATGATGTTGCAACAGACCACGAAGAGCGGTGCGACCATCGCATAGGACAGGCTGTCGAAGCTGACGATGGCGATCACCGCGACAAGCAGGATGGTGATCAATGCGCCGATATAGGGCAGGAAATTCAGCAGCGTGGCGGCGACGCCCCAGACGAACGGGTTCGGCATGCCGATAGCCCACAGGCCAAGCCCGATAGCGACGCCGAGACCAAGATTGATGAGCGCGACGGTGAGCAGGTAGCGCGAAATCTCGCGCTCGACATCGTAGACCACGCGCAGCGCCCGCTTCTTCTCGCTGAGGCGGGTGAAGGACTGGATGATCTTCTCATAAAACATCGTGCCCGAGGCGAGCAGGAACAGCGACAGCACGAATGTGATCGCCGTCGTCGTGCCGGCGGACAGCAGGTTGCCGGCTGCCTGCGATATGATGCCGGGCTGCGCGACGACGACCTTCTGCACGCCCGGCTCCTGTGCGGTTTCGGTGACGCGTTCGACCTGATGGGAAATGCTTATCATCTGTTCGAAGGGATGGCGCAGATGAGCTAGGCGTTCGGTCAGCTGGCGTCCGATCGCCGGCGCATCATTGACCAGCGCGATCACCGGACCGCTGAGCAGATAGCCCGCCAGGCCGATGCCGAGCACGGAAACGACGACCAGTATGGTGGCAGACACGGCTTCGGGAATGCCACGCTTGCGCAGGAAGCGCACGATCGGCGTCAGCATCAGCGCCAGCAGGCAGGCCAGAATGACCGGCATGAAAAAATCGCGCCCGAAATAGAGCGCGTAGATTGCCATGAACATGAAGATGCCGATGAGCAGCGAGCGCATGAGCCTTGTGTCCGACGCTGTTCGTGCCGCAGCCGACGGATCGGCGGCAGGGCTGGCCGTTTCAGTTTTCATTGTCGATCCCCGATCTTCGCGGACGCCAGAACGATCTGCCGACGCGAAAATCCCTTCAGGCGCAACAATGCGCCTGAAGTCGGAAAGTTCCGCAGCCTCTAATATAGGCGGCTCAGCCTTCGGCCAGCGAAAGCTCCTTCACCGCCGTCTCGCGCCGCACGATAGGGGCGACCTTGGTGCCGAACAGTTCGATCGCCTTCATGATCTTGGCATGCGGCATGATGCCGATGGCCATCTGCAGCAAGAAGCGGTCGTTCTTGAACAGCTTGTGATTGGCGACGATCTTCTCGGCGACCTGCTCGGGATTGCCGACGAACAACGCGCCGCTCGGCGACCGCGACTGGTCGTAATGCGCCCGCGACGTCGGACCCCAGCCGCGCTCGCGGCCGATGCGGTTCATCACCTCGGCCTGCGGCTCGTAGAAGTCGTCTGCCGCCTGCGCGGTCGTCTCGCCGACGAAGCCGTGGACATTGATGCTGGTGGCAAGGGTCGCCGGATCGTGACCGGCACGCGATGCCGCCTGACGGTAGAGGTCGAACAAAGGTGCGAACCGCGCCGGCTCGCCGCCGATGATGGCAAGAGCCAGCGGCAGGCCGAGCGCACCGGCCCGCGCTACGGAGGTCGGCGTGCCGCCGACAGCGATCCAGATCGGCAGCTTGTCCTGGAAGGGGCGGGGGTAGACGCCGCGATCGTTGATCGGCGCGCGCATCTCGCCCGTCCAGGTCACGCGCTCGCTGTCGCGCAACGCCAGCAGCAGGTCGAGCTTCTCAGTGAAGAGCTGGTCGTAGTCTTCCAGATTGTAGCCGAACAGCGGGAAGGATTCGATGAAGGAGCCGCGTCCGGCCATGATTTCGGCGCGCCCGCCCGAAAGCAGGTCGAGCGTCGAGAATTGCTGGAAGACGCGCACCGGGTCGTCCGACGACAGCACCGTGACCGCACTTGTGAGCTTTATGCGCTTGGTGCGCTCGGCAGCGGCTGCCAGCGCCACGACGGGTGCGGAAGCCGCGTAGTCCGGGCGGTGATGCTCGCCCAGGCCGAACACGTCGAGACCGACCTGGTCGGCAAGTTCTATTTCCTCGATGAGGTTGCGCAGGCGCTGATGCGGTGAGATGGCGTCAGGGCCGGGTTTCAGGCTGACATCCGCGAAGGTATAGAGGCCGAGTTCCATGATCTGTCCTCGAAAATAGGGTTTGTTGGCCTACAGGTAGCGACGCCCCGGCTCGCTCGCCAGTGGCCGGGTTGTGAACAGTGAATATCGGAATTGGCGCCGTAAACCGTTCCCTCAGGGCAACATCTGGCGATTACATGGCAGACATGCCGAATTGGCGCTTGAACTCTTGGCTCTCGTGCGTATGTAAGCGGCGCGTACTGATAAGAAAAAATTGAAGGCGAAAATTGGCTATCTACAAGGAACAAGATTTCTCCGAGCGGCGCAATGCCGCAAACGAAGCAAGAAAAGCCCTGCTGGAACGCTTCAAGTCACGTCCGGCTGAAGACGATCCGGAGGTTCAGGCTCGCAAGGCCGAGCGTCAGGCGATCCTCGAGGCGCGCGAAAAGCGCAATGCCGAAAAGGAAAAGCTGAAGCAGGAGCGGCTGGCTCGCGAGGCGATCGAAAAGGCCGAGCGCGAAGCGGCGGCTGAAGCTGCCCGCATCGCAGCAGAGGAAGCTGCGGCTGCGGAAGCGAAAATCCGCGAAGCGGAAGAGACCGACCGCATCACGCGGTTGCTCGCCGACGAAGCCGAACGCAAGGCCAAGCGCGACGCGCGCTATGCCGCGCGCAAAGCACGCGGCGGCCGTATGCCGCTGCCGCCCAGGCCGTAAGGCTAAACTGATCCAGCCTTGACGTCATGTCGGGCAACAGCGCGACGGCCCGGGCCGCCGCGCTGCTTTCGTGCGCGTATTCCTTACTTCTTTTCTTTCAGCCGTATCGCCTGAACCGGTGCTGCCTTCAGCGCCGGCTCGGCTACGGGCTTTTTCGCATCCTTTTTCGGTTTGCGAGCTTCCTTGTTGCTGCGCATTTGACCCTTGGCCATGATTCGCTCCTCCTGTTGTCGGGTGACAGAGTGAAACAACAGATCGTGGCGAGGGCAAGGGGTTCTGATGCCCGCGTCTTGAGCAAAGCTGTGCATGCGCTACTCTCTCGTTAAACGAGGGACAGGCCATGGCTGCGCATTCCGGCTCCAAGAAGGTGATCTACGCGGCACTTGCCGGCAATCTCGCCATCGCGGTCACCAAATTCATAGCCGCTTTCTTCACCGGCAGTTCGGCCATGTTGTCGGAAGGCGTGCATTCGCTGGTCGATACCGGCAATGGCGGGTTGCTGCTTTATGGGCTGAGGCGTGCCAACAGGCCGCCGGATGCGACCCACCCCCTCGGCCACGGCCGGGAGCTCTATTTCTGGAGCTTCATCGTCGCCCTGCTGGTCTTCGCGCTCGGCGCCGGCGTCTCCTTCTACGAGGGCGTCATCCACATCCTCGACCCGGAGCCGGTGCGCAACCCGACCGTCAACTATGTCGTGCTCGGCCTGTCCTTCCTGTTCGAAAGCGCGTCGTGGTGGGTGGCGCTGAAGGAGTTCCGGCAGGCAAAGGGCCGGCTCGGCTATCTCGACGCGGTGCGCCAGAGCAAGGATCCGAGCGTGTTCACGGTGCTGTTCGAGGATAGCGCTGCCTTGCTCGGGCTGATCATCGCCTTTGTCGGCATTTTCTGCGCGCAGATATTCGCCATGCCGGAACTCGACGGCGTCGCCTCCATCGGCATCAGCATCATCCTCGCATCGACGGCGATCTTCCTCGCCCGCGAAAGCAAGGGCCTGCTGATGGGCGAGGCGGCCTTGCCGGAGGTCCAGAAGGCGGTGCTGGCGCTGGCTCAGGCCGACCCCGCCGTGCAGCGCGCCAACGGCATCCTGACCGTGCACCTCGGGCCGGAAGAGATCGTCGCCGCACTCAGCCTCGAATTCGAGGATCATATGACGGCGCCGGAGATCGAAACCTGCGTCGAGCGCCTCGAGGCGAAACTGCGCAAGGAGATGCCTCAGATCACCGCCCTGTTCGTCAAGCCGCAGACCACGGGAACCTGGGAGCGACGGCGCAAGGCGATTGTCGACGAAGCGAAGGAATAGCGGCGCGAGCGACTATCAAGGAGGAGCGACGATGCGAATAGACGGCGGATGCCATTGCGGCGCCATCACCTACCGGGCCGAGGTCGATCCCGAAAAGACGACGATCTGCCACTGCACGGATTGCCAGCAGCTCACCGGCACGGCCTTCCGGGTCAGCGTGCGGGCGCCGGAAGACAAATACGAGATCACCAAGGGAATGCCGAAGATATACGTCAAGATCGGCGCCAACGGCGCCCGGCGCGCTCAGGGTTTTTGCGAGAACTGCGGCTCGCATCTCTTCGCCACCTCTGCCGACGAGGGGCCGAAGGTCTACGGAATAAGGGTGGGCACGGTGAGGCAGCGTGAGGAGCTGGTGCCAAGAAGGCAGTTCTGGCACCGCTCGGCTCTGCACTGGCTGCCGGAATTCGAGGCCATGGAGACCGTGGAGACGCAGTAGGTTTCCCGGGGCCTGCCCTCTGCGCTTCGTTGGCGATGCCTTAGGGCAGCAGGCAGTTGTGGATGTCGGCGATGCGCGGGTCCATCGTGTCCTTGACCTTGCGGGCAGCGCATTTGTCGGCCGTCATGGCAATGGCATCGTCCTTCGCGCCGAAGAACCGGTCGGTGATGTGGAAGCCGAGCGCGCGGTAGACCTCGAACTGCTCTTCGGTGAAGAACTGGTCGCCGGTCGATTCATGCGGGAAGGTCGGGTTGCGCCGCGCATAGTCCAGCAGATAGTCATTCTCGTCGCCGGTCAGCGATGCCTTGATGTAGACGAGCGTGCCGGACTGGTTCTTGCCGTAATGAATCTGGCCGATCGCGATATGCGGCATCAATGGTTTGGCATGCCCGTTTTCTGCGGCCTTTTCCGGCGTCAGGGGTGCGGGAGCGGTGCCCGCGGCGTCGGCGGAGATAGTCTTCTGCGTGTCCAGCGTCGCCTTGCGGATCGCTTCCATGGGCAGGTCGATGCGTACGCCAAGATCGATCCGTGAATGAATTTGCAAGGCGATGAAGGAACCGAAGCGCATCTGCGGATCGGTCTCGGCGTCGACGACGACGATGACCTTGCAGCGCCGGCGCAGGAGTTCATAGATGCCGAGATTCTCGATATGGCCGCCATCGGTGAGGTAGACGTAGCTGCTCTCCTCGTCGAGGAAGCCGAACATTTCGAAGAACAGGAAGAAATGGCCGTTGGTGCCAAGGATTTCCTTGAGCTTTCGCAGGAAGGACCGGCTTTTGCGGGCCATGTCCGACATCGGCACCGTCTCTTCCAGCGGCTCGCCGCCGATAAGCTTCAGCACGCTGCTCGGATTGCGCAGCCAGTAGCCGAGCCGTACATTGAGCATGGCAAGCGTTGGCGACAGCGCCCTTATCGTCTGCGATCCCATGTTGGACGATGCCGATGCACCCGAAATCGCGACGGCGGTTGCCACGTCGAGCGGATTGTCGATCTTCTTGTGGGCATAGGCCCGCGTCGGGATATAGCCGGTGACGCGGCTGCCGACGAACAGCGGCGAGAACAGGAAGAAATCGGCATTGCGCCCGCGCCGGTTGGCCTCCGCCGACGACTGCACGTTTATGGCGGTGTTTATGAGGTGATAGGGCGTGTCTTCCGATGCCAGTTCCGTCAGTTGCGGAATATAGCCGTCGGGGTCCGGCTTGCCGGGACGAAACGACTGCGGGTCGAAATGGAAGGCGCGCGACAGCCGGTCGCGGTAGAGGTGGTGCAAGGAATTGGCATTCGATTTCAGCCAGAAAGAAAAGAAGAACAACAGCAGGCCGAGCACGAGATAGGGTACCCAGGCAATCCCGCCGAGATACTCCTTGAGCCACAGGAACCAGTTGGGACTGTGCGCGAAGCGTGTGGCCGGGTCGTCGCCGTCGGCGATCGCCCAGTAGCTGAGATGCAGGTAGAAGATCCAGATCAGCAGGGGCAGCGCCAGCGCACCGATCCACAGGATCAGGGTTGCCGTTCCGCGCGCCAGCAAGGCGGCGTAGGTCTTGCTGTAGTAGGTATCTGCCAGATAGGACTTCAGCGTCTGGCGAAAGAAGGTGATGACGGCCGTTATCGGCGCAAGCATCAGCCCAAGCCAGGTGAGAAAGCTCCTTCCGCCTTCGGCTACGGGCGCGCCGGGCATGGGTTTGGGCGGCGCCATGGCGTCGAACAGCACATTGACCGCCAGCGGCTGGAATTCGATGAAAGCCACCAGCGCCACCGCGATCAGAACCAGCGCGCCATAAAACGGCGCGCGCCCCACCGCGTCGGCGAGCATCTGCGCGCGCACTGCCGAGCGCAGCAGCGCCCAGACGAAGAAATAGATGAATGCGCTGGCGAGGAAGACCAGCGTGACCGCGAAATGCTGGACGGGAGGCCAGTAGAGCGTGAAGCCGAACAGGTCGGACTTGACGAGATCGGCGCGTGTCGGATTGGAAAAGACGGTCAGGGCCGCAAGCAAAAGCGGAATCCACAGGATCAGCGCTGCATTGGCGGTAAGGCCGCGCACCACGACTGCCGCCGCCGTCAGCACGTCGCCCAGGCCTTTCGGAATGAGGAAGTTCGAATAATTGCGCAGATGCCCGACGGCGTCGCTGTCGGCAAGCTCGGAGGCGCTGAGCATCTTGGAGGGCTTGGCGCCGAGCGAGGTGCCTTGCGGTGAAGAGCCGAAGGCGAACTCGCCGTTTCCCTTGACCAGCGTCGCGCTGAGCGAACTGCCGATATAGCCGCCGCCCGAGACGGTCGACAGATAATCGAGCCGGTTGATGATGCCATAGCGGTCCAGCGCCTGGAGGACGCCGAGCGAAAAGGTCGCCGCCCGGATGCCGCCGCCCGACAGCGCGAGGCCGGTGAGATCGTCGAGCAATTTGCGCTCGTCGCCCGGCTGGTCCTCTGCCGGCTTGCCGCCCACGGGGCTCTGGACCACGGGTTTGGGTTGGGATCCTTCGGCCGGGGCAGCGGAAGAACTGCCATTTTTATGCTTGGCGCGCCGCCGGCGAATGATCTGCTGTTCGTATTGGAGGATGGATTGGCGGTCGGTGCGCATCCGGTTCTTTTCGCCCCACCAATTGTCCGGATGTTCGGCATGGTAGGCGGCAATGCCCGGCCCTTCGGGCATCTCGATCTTGCCCGGTTTGCTGCCTTTGCCCGATTCACTGCTGCTCACTGCGTCGCTTCCCTCCAGAGGGACGAAATGCGGAAACGAGTATTGTCAGGTCGTTACTGGATTCGTGCAGAGAATTTGTATGCGATGCAATTCATATACTGGAATTGTTTCTTGCATGTCACTGCCGTCTTCAACAGCTTTACGTCGAAAAATTCATTCCCGTTCTTCAACGACGCGCAGCCGCAACTGCCCGGTCTTGGATTCGGCGGTTCGTGCGGGAGGCGGCGGCGGGGCGGCTGCTTCGTCGGCGTGGCCGTCGCCGAACTCCAGTGCCTCGATCTTCTGGCCGCGCCGGGTGACCTTGTTGGATGAGACGAGAATGTCGTCGACGTCCTTCGCCGTCTGGCCGAAATGGACCTGAAGCTTGCGCACGCGCTCGTCGAGCCGCGACACGTCCTCCATCAGGCGAATGACCTCGCCCTGGATGAGATGCGCCTGCTCGCGCATGCGCGCATCTTTCAGGATCGCCTGGATGACCTGGATGGAAAGCATCAGCAGCGACGGCGAGACGATGACGACGCGGGCACGGTGGGCGCGGTGAACCAGCGCCTCGAAATTCTCGTGGATTTCGCTGAACACCGATTCCGACGGCACGAACATGAAGGCCGTGTCCTGCGTTTCGCCATTGATCAGGTATTTTTCCGAAATGTCCCGGATGTGGATTTCGACGTCGCGACGGAAGGCCTGTGCCGCAAGCTTGCTCGCCTCAGTGCCTTCCGCCGCACGAATGGCGTTCCACGCTTCCAGCGGGAATTTCGCATCGATGACCAGCGACGGCGAGCCGTTCGGCATCTTCACCAGGCAGTCCGGCCGGTTGCCGTTGGAAAGCGTGGCCTGGAACTCAAAGGCGCCGTGCGGCAAGCCGTCGGCAACGATCGCCTCCATGCGCGACTGGCCGAAGGCGCCGCGCGTCTGCTTGTTGGAGAGAATGGCTTGCAGCTGCACCACCTGCCCGGCGAGCGACTGGATGTTGCCCTGCGCGGTATCGATGACGGCCAGCCGTTCCTGCAGCTTGGCCAGGCTTTCATGCGTCGACTTGGTCTGTTCGGTCATGGTCTGGCCGAGCCGGCCGGTCATCGCGTCGAGGCGCTGACTGAGCGACTGGGTGAGTTCGGCCTGGCGCGAGCCGAACACTTCTGCCATCGCGCCCATGCGGCCTTGCATCTCGGCCTGCGATTGCAGGATCGCGGTCATGCGAGCGTCGGCCTCGTGAGCACGATCGGCGGCTTCAAGTGCGGCCTCAGCCCGCGCCCTTGCCGAACGCCAGAGTGCCGCGACGAGCACAAGAAACAGGACGAGAAACAGCGCTCCGCCAAAGGCAAGCAACTGGCCGAGCGTGAACACGCTGGCGCCAAGACGCAGTATCGGCTCGGATAGCAGGTCTGTCATTGCCGCAGGATACGCGATTCGTTTGTAGAAACCAGATCAAAACGAGAACATCATGAAAGGCAAACAGTTGACGCTTTTCTTGCGACGTCTTAGGTGAGGCGACATGACGATAAAGCCGCTGATCATCCTTCCCGATCCCCTGTTGCGCCAGCTTTCCAAGCCGCTGGAGCGCGTCGACGATTCGCTGCGCAAGCTGGCCGACGATATGCTGGAAACAATGTATGACGCACCGGGCATCGGCCTGGCCGCGATCCAGATCGGCGAGCCGCTGCGCATGCTAGTGATCGATCTCGCCAAGGAAGACGAGAAGCCGGCGCCGCAGGTGTTCATCAACCCCGAAGTGCTGGAAAGCTCCGAAGATCGTTCTGTCTACGAGGAAGGCTGCCTGTCGATCCCGGATTATTACGCCGAGGTCGAGCGCCCGGCATCGGTGCGGGTGAAATTCCTCGACCGCGACGGCAAGGAACAGGAAGTCACCGCCGACGGCCTGCTGGCCACCTGCCTGCAGCACGAGATCGACCATCTCAACGGCGTGCTCTTTATCGACCACATCTCCAAGCTCAAGCGCGACATGGTGGTGAAGAAGTTCAAGAAACTCGCCAAGGACCGCCCGCCGAGCCGCATGGTGGGGTGAGGGCGGCCGTTTCTGGCTGCCTCCCGCGCTTGATTTCCACCCGGTTTGCGATTTTCGCAAAGTTTGATATCATTGATATCAAACGATGGAGGCTGTCATGGGCGACATGCTGATCAGGGGTATTCCCGAGCCACTTAAAAGAGAGATTACCCAGGCTGCACAACAAGGTGGCTTGAGCCTGTCCGCAAAGGCTATCGAGCTTTTGCACAAGGGCATCGTCGCTGAACGCAGTGCATCATCGTCTGGCCGTTCGGCGTGGGATGCGTTGCGTTCCGCGTTCGAGGAAGCAGGGGCCATTGGTGACGAGTTCCCAAAAATCATGGACGAGATCGAAGCGGAACGGAAACGTGACTTTGGCCGCCCGGTGGATTTCGGCAGGGACGATGACGATCAATGATCGTTCTCGATACGAATCTCGTTTCTGAGGCAAGCAAACCCAAGCCCGACGCGAATGTTCTGATCTGGTTCCAGAAACAGGACGTTCTCGATCTTTATCTTTGCGGGCCGGTGGTCATGGAACAAGCCTACGGCGCCGAGAAGTTCCTGAACAGGACGGGGTCTGACCGTTATATCCGCGTGCTCGACCATGTCGTTTCCCAGCAGTTCGCAGGCCGTATTATCGAGTTTAGCGGCTCGGTTCCGCGTCTTACCGGAAAGCTGAGGGCAGTAAGAGAAAAGTCCGGACGACCGATAAGCCTGCCCGACGCCATGATCGCTGCGATCTGCCTTGCGCATGACGCGACGCTGGCCACGCGCAATGTCCGTGACTTCGACGGGCTTGACCTGAAGCTCGTAAACCCGTTTGAAGCGGGGGCGTGACGGCACGGTCAAGGCCGCGCCGTCGCAACAGGAACAACCGGACGACAGAATGCCCCTTCGCGTCATCTTCATGGGAACGCCGGATTTTTCCGTGCCCACGCTTCGCGCCATCGCTGAAGCCGGGCACGAGATCGTCTGCGTCTACACACAGCCGCCGCGCCCGGCTGGCCGGCGCGGGCTGGAACTGACGCCGTCGCCGGTGCAGCGCGAGGCCGAAAGGCTGGGCGTGGAGGTGCGCTCGCCGGTGTCGCTGAAGGGCGAGGCCGAGCAGGAGGCGTTCAGGGCGCTGAATGCGGATGTCGCTGTCGTCGTCGCCTATGGGCTGCTGCTGCCGAGGCCGATCCTCGAGGGAACGAGGCTCGGCTGCTACAACGGCCACGCCTCGCTTCTGCCGCGCTGGCGCGGGGCGGCACCCATCCAGCGGGCGATCATGGCGGGTGATGCCGAGACCGGCATGATGGTCATGAAGATGGATATCGGCCTCGATACCGGCCCGGTGGCGCTGACCGAACGCGTGACGATCGGCCCGGACATGACGGCCGGTGAGTTGCACGACCGGCTGATGTCCGTCGGCGCGGAATTGATGGTCGCGGCGCTGGGCAGGCTGGAGCAGAATAACTTGCCGCTTACCGCACAGGCGGAAGACGGCGTGGTTTACGCGAAAAAGATCGACAAGGCCGAGACCCGCATCGACTGGCATCAGCCGGCGCGTGATGTGCACAACGGCATTCGCGGCCTGTCGCCCTTTCCGGGCGCGTGGTGCGAGATGGAGACCGGCGGCAAGGTGGAGCGGCTGAAGCTGCTGCGCACGACGCTGGCCAATGGTTCGGGCGCTCCGGGCGAAATCCTGGACGAGCGTCTGGCCATTGCCTGCGGAGACGGTGCCGTGCGACTGCTGGAAGTGCAGCGCGCAGGCGGCAAGGCGGTCGGCGCGGAAGAGTTTTTGCGCGGCGCAAAGCTCGGCAAGGGCGCGAGGCTCCTATGAATGATGTCGTCATCAGGCCGGCAGAAGAACGCGACCGCGCGGGGATTCACCAAGTCGAGGAACGCGCCTTCGGCCAGGCTGGCGAAGCGACGCTGGTCGACCGGCTCGTGGCGGATGGCGACGTGGTGCTGGAACTGGTCGCCGAAAAGGAAGACCGTATTGTCGGCCATGTCTTGTTTTCCCGGCTGACGGTTGAAGAGAATGGCGAGGGCTTTGCCGCCGTGGCGCTGGCCCCGCTTGCCGTCGATCCCGATCTGCACTGCCAGGGCATCGGCGGTGCGCTGGTTCGCGAAGCACATGAACGGCTGAAGCAGGCCGACGAAAAGCTTTCGATCGTGCTTGGCGATCCGGCCTATTACGGCCGGTTCGGTTATCACCGGTCCGGCGCCGAGAAATTCGACAGCGACTATCAGTGCGATGCGTTGCAGGCGCTTGCCTGGAGCGAAGCGCCATCGACCGGCAGGCTGATCTACGCGCCTGCCTTCAGCGCGTTGTGAGTTAAAAGTATGCCGCGCTACCGCCTCGACATCGAATATGATGGCACCGCCTATGCCGGCTGGCAGCGGCAGGACGGGCCTGCCACTGTGCAGGGCGCGATCGAACAGGCGATCAAGGGTTTTTCCGGCGAGGACGTGACGCTGCGCGGTGCGGGCCGCACCGACGCCGGCGTTCATGCGACCGGGCAGGTCGGCCATGTCGATCTCGCCAAGACATGGCGCGACGATACGGTGCGCGATGCCATCAACGCACATCTGCAGATGGCGGGCGCCGCCGTGGCGATCCTCGCTGCATATGCCGTGCCGGACGATTTCGATGCCCGCTTTTCGGCGACCGGCCGGCAATATCTTTACCGCATCCTGAACCGCCGCGCGCCGGCAGCGCTCGAGCGCAACCGGGTCTGGGTGGTGCAGAAGAAGATCGATGCCGACGCCATGCATGAGGCAGCACAGGTTCTGGTCGGGCGGCACGATTTCACGACATTCCGCTCGCTGCAGTGCCAGGCGTCGAGCCCGCTGCGCACGCTGGAGCGCTTCGATGTCGTGCGCAAGGGCGACGAGATCGAAATCCACGCGGCTGCGCGTTCCTTCCTGCACAATCAGGTGCGCTCGATGGTCGGCACCATCAAGCGGGTCGGCGAGGGCGCGTGGTCGGCTGCCGATGTTAAAGCCGCGCTCGAGGCGAAGGACCGAGCCGCCTGCGGCTCGGTCGCGCCGCCTTTTGGGCTTTATCTGACCAAGGTCGATTACTGAGGGAACGATATCCCGAGTAGCGATTGAAGTGCGATGAGCACGACGACCGAGGCGACGAACATGCCGGCAAAGACAGCACTGCCGACCGCCGGTCCCTTGGCGATGATGGCATTGGTAAGCCGCCAGGTCAGCACCATGGAAAGCACGAAGACGGCGAAGGATGCTGCGACCACCAATTGTGAGTCCGCTGTCGTGAACAGCCGCAGGAGTGCCGCCGGCAGCACCAGCCAGGACAGGATCACCGAGGCCCAGTTGGTGGCGACGACATAATGCACGAAGCGGTCGCGAATGCCGGCCATCGGCGCGATGAAGGCCAGCGCGACCAGCGGCAGAACCCAGGCGCCCAGATCGACTGCAGCCAGGCGCAGGAAATAGGAAAACCGGCTGGACGACGCCATTGGATCGGCGCCGAGCTCGCTTGCGGTTCCGGCCCAGCCGACGAAAAGCGGCGGCAGCGCGATGACGATGGCGAAGAAGGAATTCCAGAAGCCGTCAGCCGAAAGATCGAGCAAGGCGACGCCGTCGCGCTTGCCCATCATCAGCCGCCAGGCCCCGGCCAGATATCGCTGGATGTCGTCGCCGGGCGGCATCGCGTCAGCCCCGCTCGAACCAGTCTTGAATGAACCTGCCATATATCTCGGTCAGGGTTTCGAGGTCGGCAAGCGGTACGCGCTCGTCCACCATGTGCATGGTCTTGCCGACGAGGCCGAACTCGACGACGGGGCAGTAGTCCTTGATGAAGCGCGCATCGGAGGTGCCGCCGGATGCGGAAAGCGCCGGCTTGGCTCCGGTGACGGCATGAACCGAGCCGCTCAGCGTTTCGATCAGCTTGTCGTCGCGCGTCAGGAAGACATGGCTTGGTCGGTCGCGCCAGGTGATGTCGAACTCGATCGGCTCCTTGCGCCCCTTGCGGTATTTCTTGCGGCCGCTGGCGACATCGAGCCGGTTGTGGATTTCGGCCTGCAGCGTCTCGGCGGTCCAGGTGTCGTTGAAGCGGATGTTGAAGGCAGCCGTCGCCTTGGCCGCAATGACATTGGCGGCAGGGTTGCCAACGTCGATCGAGGTTATTTCGAGATTGGTCGGCTGGAAATCCTTGGTGCCCTTGTCGAAAGCCGGATTGGTCAGCGCATCGACCAGCGTCATCAGCCCGCGCACCGGGTTGTCGGCAAGATGCGGATAGGCGACATGGCCCTGGCGGCCCTGCACGGTGACGATGCCGGAGATCGAGCCGCGGCGTCCGATCTTGATCATGTCGCCGAGCTTGTCAGGGTTGGTCGGCTCGCCGACGATCGCCGCGTCCCACTGCTCGCCCTTGCCGGCGGCCCAGTCCAGCAGCTTGATCGTGCCGTTGACCGCCGGGCCTTCCTCGTCGCCGGTGATCAGCAGCGACACCGAGCCCTTCGGATTGCCGTGCTTCTCGACATAGCGGGCAAGGGCGGCGACGAAGCAGGCGATGCCGCCCTTCATGTCGACCGCGCCGCGGCCATACATCTCGCCATTGTGGATGGCGGCTGAAAAGGGCGGCTGCGTCCAGGCGGCCTCGTCGCCGACCGGCACCACGTCGGTATGGCCGGCAAACATCAGATGCGGGCCGTTGCCGGAAAGCCGGGCGTAGAGATTTTCGATGTCGGGGGTGCCGTCCTCGGAAAATGTCGGCCGCTCGACCGTGAAGCCGAGCGGCTTCAGCAAGGTTTCAACCGCGCTCAGCGCGCCGCCCTCGGCGGGCGTCACCGACGGGCAGCGGATAAGGGCGGCGAGGTTTTCGGCGGGATCTTTGGGCATGCTCATGAACAAGGCAGATAATGCAAAGCGCGCGTTCTGTCACGGACGATGAGGCGCCGGCATTGGTCCATCAGGGGCTTGTCACGGGGTCAGGTTAACGAAGTGTGGGGTTCGCGGCGATTTCGGCTGTCAAAGTGATCGGCGGCGGCGCGCACCGGCTTGATCACGCATTCGGCGATTCGGTCCAGTTCATTCAGTTCGGCAGCATGTCGCTGGCCCCACTCGCAGAGCGCGAGCAGCACGGGCTGCAGACTAAGTCCAAGGGCCGTCGCGGAATAATCGACGCGAGGCGGAACCTGGCGGAAGATCTCGCGATGGACGAGACCGTGCTCTTCCATTTCGCGAAGCTGCTGGATCAGGACCTTCTGGCTGATATCCGGGATCAGCCGCTTGAGCTCCGACAGCCGTTTGGGCGTTTCGAACAGATGATAAAGGATCACCGGCTTCCAACGCCCGGAAATCACCCTCAATGCCCGCTCTGCCGGAAGCGCCGGCAGCCTTTTGATGATCTCGGCCATGGTTACCTTCTGGTCTGTATGGAACGAAAGGGTGTGTAGAACCGGCTATGCCTGTACACATAGGTAAGGGCAAACACCAAGCCAATATCGTGAGGTCGATTTGCCATGAAAGCTGTTCAGCTAAGCCGCTTCGGTGGCCCGGATGTCCTTGAAATCATTGAAGTCCCAGCACCGGTTCCTGCTTCTGGCGAGGTGCTGGTCCGGGTGTGCGCCTCCGGCGTCAATTTCTTCGAAGTGCTGATGCGCCAGGATCGTTACGCCGTGACGCCGGACCTGCCGATGATCTTCGGCGTCGAGGTCGCCGGTGTCGTCGAGGCGCTCGGGGCAGATGTCGGTTCCGTCGAGATCGGCGCGCGCGTCGCGGTCCCGATGTTCGCTATCGGCAGAGGCTCCGGCGGATATGCGGAATATGTCGCCGTCGACGCCGCTTCCGTGGTGAGACTGCCCGACAGTCTGTCCTTCGAAGACGCGGCCGCCCTGATGATCCAGGGGCTGACGGCACTGCATCTCATCCGGCAGAGCCCGCCGAAGGACAAGACGGTGCTGGTGAATGCCGCAGCCGGCGGCGTCGGTTCGCTGCTCGTGCAACTGGCAACACGCGCCGGCGCGAAATGCGTCATCGCTGCGGCGAGCACGCAGGAGAAACGCGATCTGGCACGCTCGCTGGGCGCGGATATCCCGATCGACTACACCGCATCCGATTGGGCCGGCCGTGTCCGCGATGCGACCGGCGGCATCGGTGCCGATATCGTCTACGAATTTGTCGGCGGTGCGCTCACCAGGGCTTCTCTTGAGGCTCTGGCGCCGTGCGGCGAACTTGTCTTCGGGGCGCTGGGCAGGTTCGATCTCGATGCCGCCGATCTGGAGGGGATGTTCAACAATAACCAGTCTCTGCGCGGCTTCGCCCTGCTTCCTCTGCTGACGCCGGCGAACGTGAAATCCGATCTCGCGGAGCTCTTCGAGGAGGCCGCGAGCGGCAGGCTCAAAGTCCTGCAAGGCGGAAGCTACCCGCTTGACCGGGCGGCTGAGGCACACAAGACAATCGAGGAACGGCGCACGACCGGCAAGGTTGTTCTGATCCCCTGACGGCTTGCTCCGGCGGATCGTTCAGACCTCGCGTTGCATCTGGGATGGTGTTTAAAAGTCCTTGCGCCCTATAGTCTTCGGCGCAGCAGGATTTTCCGATGGTCTCAAACAGTGCTTCGATCGTCATTGCCGGTGCCGGCAGCATTGGCTGCTATGCCGGCGCCTGCCTGGCGCTGGCCGGGCGCAAGGTCACGCTGCTGGCGCGGTCGCGGGTCGTCTCGGCGATCGAGGACGGCGGATTGCAGGTGTCCGATCTCGACGGGCTGGACCGGCTTCTGCCGGCCGGCAGTTTAACCGTCACAGACGATCCAAAGGCGGCGCTTGCCGGTGCCGATGTCGTGCTGGTGACGGTCAAGAGCGGGGCGACGGAGGAAATGGCCGGGCTGATCGCGGCTCATGCGCCGGAGCAGGCCGTGGTTGTCAGCCTGCAGAACGGCGTCGACAATGTCGACAGGCTGCGCTTAGCGCTTGGCGGGCGCATTGTTCTGGCGGGCATGGTGCCGTTCAACGTGATCCAGTCCGGTGAGAGCGAGCGTCCCCTGCGCGTCCACCGCGCCACCAGCGGAACGGTGCTGATCGAGCCGGGAGCCGAGGGTCTCGCCGAACTGCTGAATGTCGAAGGCTTTGCCATCGCCGAGCATGGTGACATTAAAGCCGTGCAATGGGGCAAGCTGCTGTTCAACCTCGGCAACGCGCTCGTCGCCCTCTCGGACCTGCCGCTTGCGACCATGCTGTCCGACAGGCGCTGGCGCCGGTTGCTGGCGGCGCAGATGGCCGAGGGCCTTGCGACGATGCGGGCTGCCGGCATTGAGCCGGGGCGGGTTACTGGACCGCCGCCTGCGCTTATACCCACGCTGTTGCGGCTGCCGAACTGGCTGTTTCTGCGGCTGGCGCGGCGAATGCTGGCAGTGGACCCCTCCGCGCGCTCTTCCATGTGGGAGGATTTGGCGCGAGGACGGCCGACCGAGATCGAGTACCTGCAAGGCAAGGTGCTGGCGCTGGCGCGCAACACCGGAACGCCTGCGCCGGTCAATGCGCGGGTTGCCGCCCTGATCCATGACGCCGAAGCGAAAAAGGCCGGCCCGCCGGGGCTGTCACCGGAAGCTGTTTCCGGCGGCTAGCGCTTTGCGCCTTCACGCCGGCCGCAGGGCCGTTGCACGGCGACTGCCACTGGCGCCAGGGCGACGGCAAACATATGTTGCGCCGATGACGATTCTGCCCTCGAAACAACCGCTGACCACAATCGGTTTTGATGCCGACGACACGCTGTGGCAGAACGAACAGTTCTTCCGCACGACCGAGCAGCATTTTGCTTCCCTTCTGGCCGAGCATGCCGAGGGTCACGATATCCATGCAAGGCTGCTCGAGGCGGAAAAGCGCAATCTCGCCCTCTACGGTTTCGGCATCAAGGGTTTTACGCTGTCGATGATCGAAACGGCCGTGGAGATCAGCGAGGGCCGCGTGCCGGCCAGCGTCATCCGCGAGATCCTGGCCGCCGGCCGGGATATGCTGAGCCATCCGGTCGAGACCTTGCCCAATGTGCGCGAGACGCTGGAGGAACTGGCGGGAGCCTACCGCCTGGTGCTGATCACCAAGGGCGATCTGTTTGATCAGGAACGCAAGCTGGCGCAGTCGGGTCTGGGCGAACTGTTCGACGCCGTCGAGATCGTCAGCGACAAGACCGCCTCGACTTACGAGCGCATCTTTACCCGCCATGGCGACGGACCGGACCGTGCGATGATGATCGGCAATTCGCTGAAATCCGATGTCGTTCCGGCGATCGAGGCCGGAAGCTGGGGTGTTTATGTCCCGCACGACCTGACCTGGGTGCTGGAACATGTCGACGAGCCGACCGATGCGCCACGGTTCCGGCGACTGGAGCATCTTGGAGAGCTCGCGGGGCTGATCGAAGCGCTGAAAGCCGGTTGATTAGCCGGCTTTTGTCCGGGCCGTATCCTCGATCATCATGATCTTCTGCCAGATCTTTCGCGACAGGTTGGAGCCAAGGCTTTCGATGTCGTTGACGGCATCGACGACCACGTCGTCATTGACCGACTGTGCGAAGAGGGCAGCGAGCTTGCCGGTGATCGACAGCATTTCCGAGCAGTAGTCGAGATAGCGGGCGAGATCGGCCTTGTTGGTGATGCGCGCCGGCGAGTTTGCCGTGGGCTTGAAATTGGCCGACAGGACAACCGGGTCCTTGGTCAACTGGTGCATATCGATGACATGGATCAGCGAGCGCAGCCCATGCAGGGCGCGAAAGACGCGTTTGCGCTTGATGCGCTCCTCGGCCCGCACGAGCGCCAGGAAGCCGAGGGCGGCCAGGATCAGCGTGTTGAGCGAGGCCTCGATGCCCTGGACGAAATCGAAGGCGCCGGTCGAGATGCGGTCGAAGGACAGGAAGGTGCCGACGAACAGGAAGACCGAACCGCCGGCGAGAATGGCGAAACCGATAAGCGCGCGCAGCCACCAGATCGGCGCTTCGAGCGCTTTCGCCGTGCCGGTCAGGTCGCGCGACAGCGAAACGAGTTCGGCGGCGACCTTTCGCAGGCCCGAATCCGGGAAACGCTCGGCAACGCGCAGTTCCAGCGCTTCTGCGGTGGCGATGATCTTTGCCGGATCGAGCGTGCGGTAGCCTGTCATGCGCTGTGCCCGATGGATGACTGTCTGTTGGTTCTAGCTCGCCGAGTCGGTGCGTTGTCCATAGCGGTTTGCTCCAGCGGTTCCCGGGGGAAAGCAGAGGAGGATGAAGGCAATGATGTCTCCGATCGGGAAGAGCAGGCTCCACCAGCCGGAGCGATCGAAGTCATGCAGCCGCTTCATGGCGAGCGCGATATGGGAAACGATAAGCACGGCGAACATGGCGATGAACACGCTTGCCCAGTGATTTATCACTGTTTCGTCCCCTTCCGCCGCGATCATGCGATAGACCGGATAGAGCCTGATCACATAGAGAAGCAGCCCGGCAAGCGCGAAGGCCTGCCGGCTGATCCGGCCGGAAAAGCCGAAGAAGACCCAGAGAATCTGCTGGCGGTTCACCCTTATGCCCCGCTCAATCGCGCAACAGCTCGTTGATCGAGGTTTTGGAACGGGTCTGGGCGTCGACGCGCTTGACGATGACGGCGCAGTAGAGGCCCGGTCCCGGTTCGCCGTTGGGGAAAGGCTTGCCCGGCAGCGAGCCGGCTACGACGACGGAATTGGCCGGCACTTCGCCATAGGTGATCTCGCCGGTGGCGCGGTCGACGATCTTGGTCGACTTGCCGATGAACACGCCCATGCCGAGAACGGAGCCCTCGCGCACGATGCAGCCTTCGACGACCTCGGAGCGAGCGCCGATGAAACAGTTGTCCTCGATGATCGTCGGGCCGGCCTGCATCGGTTCCAGAACGCCGCCGATGCCGACGCCGCCTGACAGGTGCACATTCTTGCCGATCTGCGCGCAGGAGCCGACCGAAGCCCAGGTGTCGACCATGGTGCCGGAATCGACATAGGCGCCGAGATTGACGAAGGACGGCATCAGGATGGCATTCGGCGCGATATAGGCCGAGCGGCGCACGACGCAGTTGGGCACGGCGCGGAAGCCGGCCTTCTCGAAATCGATCGCGCCCCAGCCGGAAAACTTCGACGGAACCTTGTCCCACCAGACCGAATCGGCCGGACCGCCCTTGACGATCTCCATCGGGTTAAGGCGGAAGGATAAAAGCACCGCCTTTTTCAGCCATTGATTGACCTTCCAAGCGCCGTCATCCTGACGCTCGGCAACACGGGCTGCACCCCGGTCGAGAAGATCCAGTGCGCTCTCGATCGCCTCGCGCACTTCGCCGCGCGTGGCGGTGGTGATCGCCTCGCGTTCCTCGAACGCCTTTTCGATTGTCGCTTCGAGGCTGGCAAGGTCGGTTTTCGACATGAAAGGCTCCGTGATACGTGCTGTTAAGGCGCAGGCCGTTAGACTGTTTTTAAGGTCGCGCGGACCCTATGTCAGGGCTTACAAAGGGTCAATCATCGCATTGTCGCGGGGACCGCCTCGCGGGCAGGAATTGGACGGAAAAAGCATATGAATCCTATGGAAAAGGCGGGATGGACACCGCTTCCGCATTCAGATGAGGATCTGGAGCGGTCAAAGGCGGTTCCCGATACGCCGCAGACGCGCGCCGCGACCTATCGTCTTGCCTGGAACGACGAGGAGTTTATGACGCGCCGCGAGCTGCGCGCCGTGCGCCTGCAACTCGAACTGCTCAAGCCGGAAATGATCCTGGCCGAACGCGGCATCCGCTCGACAGTCATCCTGTTCGGCGGCGCGCGCATTCCCGAACCGGGCGGCGAGGCCTGGGCGGCCAAGGACGAGACGCAGAAGAAGAACCTCGAAAAGAACAGCAAATATTACGACGAGGCGCGCAAATTCGCGCAGATCTGCTCGCGCCATTCGGAGGCATCCCACTACCGCGAATATGTCGTGGTGACTGGCGGCGGGCCGGGCGTCATGGAAGCCGGCAACCGGGGTGCGGCCGATGTCGGCGCGCCGTCGATCGGCCTCAACATCGTGCTGCCGCATGAGCAGGCGCCGAACATCTACGTCACGCCGGAACTGTGCTTCAACTTCCACTATTTCGCCATCCGCAAGATGCATTTCGTCATGCGCGCCAAGGCGGTGGCGGTGTTCCCAGGCGGCTTCGGCACCATGGACGAGTTCTTCGAGACGCTGACGCTGATCCAGACCGGCCGGATGGAACGGGTGCCGGTGATCCTGTTCGGCAAGGAGTTCTGGAAGCGCGCCATCGATCTCGATTACCTCGCCGAACAAGGCACGATCTCGCCCGGCGACCAGGACATCATCGACTTCGTCGACACGGCAGACGAGGCGTGGGAGATTATCGCCGAGTTTTATAAGCTGTAGGGACGGTTTTGGCGGGCTGAGTTGCCTGACCTGAACCACCCCCACCCCTAACCCCTCCCCACAAGGGGGAGGGGGACGATTTCATCGCCTTCGCCACCAGGAACGTTGAAGATTGGGCTGGGCGAGCGTGCAGCAAAGTTCCCCTCCCCCTTGTGGGGAGGGGTTAGGGGTGGGGGTGGTTCAAGCGCTATGACCTACCCGGCAACAGCGAGGGCAATTTCTGCCCAGCACTGCCCTCCGAAACCGGCCGCGCGGCGATGCCGCATCGGAAACGCTGGAAAGCGGCTGCCCGTTCGGCTAGAGATTTTCGTCATGGGATTGAAGCAAGCATCGACGGGATGGTTTGCCGCGCTTCGGCGCGACCGCCGGCTGTTTGCACTTGCAGCAACGCTGGTTCTGGTGGCGCATGTGTTCCAGCCGCTCGCCGAGGCGAGGGCTGCCAATACCGCCAACGCCTGGATCATCTGTACCACCTTCGGCATGCAGGCGGCGACGCCAGACGGCAAGCAATTGCCGCCTATCGGTGCCGCTGACGACTGCCCGACCTGCATCGGCGGGCCGTGCGCCGGCATGGCAGCACCGCTCAAGATCGAGCCGTCCTTTGAGGCGGCGTTTCCGGCGCTGGTCGAAAGTCGCGGCCAGCTGTTCGCCTCGTTCGAAGCGAAAATTCCGCCGGACCGGCTGAATGAGCCGCCGCCGGCAATCCGCGCACCGCCATCCATTCTCGCCTGAAACAAGCCTGCTTCCGCAGAATGCGGGAGAAACTGTTTTTGGACGCGAGAGGAAAACCCAATGCGCCGACTTATCTTGCCATTTGCCGCAGCCTGCGCGCTGACGGCCGCTTCGATCATCACCGCCCACGCCCATGCGTCGCTCGAAAAGAGCGAGGCCACGCCCGGCTCCTATAAGGCCGTGCTGAAAATCCCGCATGGCTGTGACGGCCAGGCCACCACCACGGTGCGCATCGACATCCCGGAAGGTTTTATAGACGCCAAGCCGATGCCGAAAGCAAACTGGACGCTCGCCACCGAGAAGGGTGATTTCGCCAAGACCTACAAGCTTCACGGCCAGGAGGTGAAGTCCGGCGTCAAATCCGTGACCTGGAGCGGCGGCTTCCTGCCGGACGAGTATTACGACGAGTTCGTCGTCAGCGGCACGCTGGCCGGCGTCGAGGAAGGGCAGACACTGTTCTTCAAGGCCAAGCAGATTTGCGACAAGGGCCAGGTGACATGGGACCAGGAGCCGGCTGAGGGACAGGATCCGCATTCGCTCGAACATCCGGCTCCGTCTGTGACCATCCTGGCCGCGGAGAGCGGGCATGGCGGCCATGCCGGTCATGATATGGCGGCTCCCGTCAAAGCGGGCGATCTGGAAATCGACGGCGCCTGGGCGCGCGCCATGCTGCCGGGCCAGCCGACCGGTGGCGCCTATCTGACGGTCGTCAACAAGGGTGCTGCCGCCGATAGACTGATCGGCGCTTCCTCGCCTGCCGCCGGCAAGGTCGAGGTTCACACCATGTCGATGAAGGACAATGTCATGGTGATGCGCCCGGTCGAGGGCGGGCTGGAGATTCCGGCCGGCAGCAGCGTCGAGCTGAAGCAGGGCGGGGAGCATCTGATGTTCATGGCCGTCAAGGAGCCGTTCAAGCAAGGCGCCTCGGTTCCCGTCACGCTGGAATTCGAGAAGGCCGGCAAGGTCGAGGTGACGCTGCCGGTCAAGGCCGCGTCCGGCGGCGACGATCACTCCGAGCACTAAGTTTGCGCGCTACTCGGCGGCCGCTGGTTTCAAGGTGGCCGCCGGTATCTCGTAACGCTGCGGTCTGTGAACCAGCGTCACCAGCACGAACGAGATGATCATCAGGAGATACCAGGCGCCGAGTTTCTGGATGGAGACCGGCGTCCAGCCCTCATGCTGGCCGGGATAGATCCAGGCGCGCGACCAGGTGCCGATGTTTTCGGCAAACCAGATGAACAGCGCCACCAGCAGGAAACCTAGCAGCAGCGGCATGCGATGGCGGAAGCGGAAGACGCGGTAATGCACCGTCGTGCGCAGATAGAGCAGCGCCGTGACGGCGAACAGGCCGTAGCGCATGTCGGCGATGAAATGGTGGGCGAAGAAGTTGGCATAGATCGCGGCGGCCAGCAGCGCGGTTGCCCATAATGGCGGATAGGTGCTGTAGCGCATGTCGAAAATGCGCGAGACGCGCGCCAGATAGGAGCCGACGGCGGCATACATGAAGCCGGAGAACAACGGCACGCCGCCAAGCCGGAAGAAGCTTTCCTCGGGATAAATCCATGAGCCCGCCGACGTCTTGAATATCTCCATCAGTGTGCCGACGATGTGGAAGATCAGGATGACCTTGGCTTCCGAAACGGTCTCGAGCCTGAAGATGAGCATCGAAAGCTGGATGGCGAGTGCTGCCAGAAACAGGAAATCGTAGCGCGCGAGCGCGATGCCATCGGGCCAGAAAAGTTTTGTCGCGATGATCAGCGCCAGCATCGCGCCGCCGAACAGGCAGGCCCAGGCCTGCTTCAGCCCAAAGACGAGAAACTCGACCAGCCCGCCATAAAGCCCGCTGGCCGGCAGCCGGTCGAGCACGGCATGGGCGCCGGCGTCGATGCGGGCTTCCAGCGATGTGAAGCGTCTCAAAAGAAATGCAGCGATCGAGCCACTCGATTCGTCCCCGTTCTGACGCTCAGAAACAGGGCCAATATGGCTGAATCAGGGTTGCGCAGGATTGACGATCGTCCGCAGGAAGGCGGCGAGATCGTCGGTGACGAAGTCGACCGCGTCATCGAAGGCCGGGTCGCGTTCCCAGATTTCGGAAAAAGTCGGCTCGAAATTGTTGGGCACGATCAGCACAGTCTTCATGCCCAGCGCCTTGGGCACGATCAGGTTGCGGGCGAGGTCTTCGAACATCACCGCGTTCGGCCCGGCGATGCCGTGAAGCGCCAGGAACCGGTCATAGGTTTCGGGCGCGGGCTTGGGCGTCAGCCCCGCCGCGACGATGTCGAATATGTCGTCGAAATTGTCGAGGATGCCGAGCTCGCCCGCCGTGCGCTCGGCGTGACCGCGGTCACCATTGGTGAAGATGAACTTGCGGCCGGGCAGCGCCTTGATCGCTTCGCCCAGTGCCGGGTCGGGCTTCAGCCAGGAATAATCGATGTCGTGGACCTTGTTGAGGAAGTCGTCGGAATCGATCTGATGGCGCTCCATCAGGCCCTTAAGCGTCGTGCCATATTCGAGATAGAGCTCCTTCTGCAGCTTGCGCGCCTCCTCGCGCGGCAATTGCAGCAGCTCCGATACATAGGCCGTCATCTTCACGTCGATCTGCGAAAACAGGTTGGTGTGATGCGGATAGAGCGTGTTGTCGAGGTCGAACACCCAGTCGGTGACATGGGCAAAGAGGGCGGGCTCGGGAGACTGTGTCATGAAGGCCTTATGGCACGGTTCCGCGCGGCTGTGCCGGGGCTCGGGACAAAAATTTGTGAGCCAGGAAGACCCGATCGCGCAATGGTTCAAATTTTAGCCAAGGCTGAAACGAGACCTTCAACGCTTCCTGTCAAACGAGGCCCGCAGCAGGGGGAAAGCAATGAAGAGCCTAATTCTCAGATCGGCACTTGTTGCCGTCTCCGCCGCCATTGCATCCGTCCTCATTGTGCTCGCAGTCGTTCCCGCGCTGGGCGGGGTGATCGACGGCAATGCCTGGATGATGTGCATCCTGTGCCCGCTGGCGACGGCCTGGCCGGCCAGCGCCTACACCTTCTGGCAGAGCGATCGTCTCAAGCTGGCGCACCGCGAACTCGCAAGAACCCACGCCCAGCTTGCCGCCGCGCATCGGCGTCTCGAGGAAAAGGCAAGCCGCGATGACATGACCGGCATGCTCAACCGCGAAAGCTTCTTTGCCACACTTGATGCAACGCGGCGCCAGTCCGACCGGGGCGCGCTGCTGATCATCGATGCCGACCATTTCAAGAAGATCAATGACAGCTTCGGCCATCTCACCGGAGACGACGCGCTGATGGAAATCGCCGCGGCGATCACGCGCGGCGTGCGTTCGGGCGATATTGTCGGCCGCATCGGCGGCGAGGAATTCGGCGCCTTCCTGATCGGCGCCAGCGACAAGGAGGCGGTCCATGTCGCGGAGCGGATCCGGCGCGAGGTCGAGCTGACGAGTTTCCGTCCTGTCGACGAGCGGACGATCCCGCTGACGGTCAGCATCGGCGGAACGCTCTGTCCGGCCAATGCCAATGTTTCGGAGTTGATGCGCGTGGCCGACCGCCGCCTCTACGAGGCGAAAAACCGTGGCCGCAACCTGGCGATCGTAGAGCAGGACTTGCCGAGGGCGGCTTAACGCCGCTCGCTAGCGCCGAGACTAGTATCGATCGGCGCTCACTTCACTGGAATTTCACCGGGAGGGAAATCGGGTTTCTGGCAAAGGCTGGTTCCGGCGGTGCCGGCACTGGAGAGGAGCGCCATATCAGGTCGACCGCCGCCTGATCGAGTTCGCTGCTGCCGGACGAACGGGCAAGCCTCGCCGAAACGACATTGCCGCTGACGTCGATCCTGAACGTCACCTGTGCTGTGCCGGTGTCCTTGGCCGAGCTTCTTCGCGCACGCCGCGCGATCCACGCCTGCACCTTCGATGACCACTTCGCCGGGCTGACGCTTGGGGCCGTGGAAGCCTGTCTCTGAACCACGCGCTTTTCAGTCGGCTTCGTTTCCTTTTCGGCAACGTCGGCCTGTCTCTTCGGCGCGGGCTTCTCCTTCTTGACGACTTCCTTTTTCTTCTCGACCGGCTTCTTTGGTTCTTCGCGGACCACAGGGCGAGGCTGCGGCAAGGGGATCGCCACTTCCGGGGTAATCGCCTCTACGACCTCCGGCTCGATTTCCTCAACAGGTTCGGCCTCGGTCACCGTTTCCGGCTCAGGCGTTTCAATGGGCTCCATCTCGTCGGGCTGGACAGGTTCTTCGACCGGCGTTTCGGCCACTTCCTCCTGCTGCTCGTCGACCGGTTCGATCGTCTGGTTGGGCGCTTCCTCGACCAGATTCTCCGGCTCGACTTCCTCCGGAACAGAAACGGGCAGCGGGGCGAGCTCGATCATCATCGCCGGCTCGGCTGCTTCGGTGCTGAGCTCTGGCGGCCGGGTGGACAGATAATAGGCCACGGAGGCGTGCGTGGTCAGCACCACCAGCCCGGCTGCGGCCCACAGGCTGAATTCCCGCAGGCTCGGCAGCGCCGGAAAGGCGATATGCGTATCGGCCCGCGCCGTCATTGCGCGGCTGCCGGTGCCTCGCCGGCCGGCAAGGTTTCCAGGCCGACCAGTGCGATCTTGAGGTAGCCGCTGTTGCGCAGGAGGTTCATCACCTCCATCAGCTCGCCATAGCCGACGACCTTGTCGGCGCGCAGGAAGATGCGGGTTTCCTTGTCGCCCTTCGTCAGCCGGTCGAGCGTCTGCCCGAAGGCGGGGCGGTCGACAATTTCATTGCCGACTGCGAGGCTGAGATCGTCCTTCAGCGTCAGGAACAGCGGCTCCTCCGGGCGGGGCGCCGGCGTGGCCGTCGAGCCCGGCAGGTCGACATTGATGTCGACGGTGGCGAGCGGTGCCGCCACCATGAAGATGATCAGGAGGACGAGCATCACGTCGATGAAGGGCGTGACGTTGATCTCGTGATTTTCCTCGAGATCGTCGCCAAAACTCTCGCGGATTTTTCCGGCCATGGTCTTAGCCTTTCCTACGCCGCTGCTCTTACGGGCAGGTGACGGAAATCGAGATCGCGGCTGACCAGCCGCTCAACGCCCGCCGAGGCATCAGCCAGCACCTGCCGATAGCCGGTGATCGAACGGGCAAAGACGTTGTAGATGACGACCGCCGGGATAGCGGCGACCAGCCCGAGCGCGGTCGCGAGCAGCGCCTCGGCAATGCCGGGCGCGACGACGGCGAGGTTGGTGGTCTGCGATTCGCTGATGCCGATGAAGGCGTTCATGATGCCCCAGACGGTGCCGAACAGACCGACGAAGGGTGCCGTCGAGCCGATGGTGGCGAGCACGCCGGTGCCGCGCGACATGCGCCGGCCCGCCTGCGCCTCGATCCGCGACAGGCGCGACGAGACGCGCTCCTTCAACCCATCGCCCTTGGCGTGGTCGATGGCTGCGGCCGACATCTCCACTTCCTGCTCGGCGGCGCGCAACAGCAGCGCGCCTGCGCCGCCACGTCCGTTCAGCTGGCGGCTGGCTTCGCTCAGGCTGCGCGCGCCAACGATGATGGCAACGGCACGGCGCGCGCGCATGACGGCGCCTGCCAGTTCCAGCGACTTTGCCAGCCATACGGTCCAGGTGACCAGCGAGGCGAAAGCCAGGCCGATCATCACGCCTTTGACCACGATGTCGGCGGCCATGAACATGCCCCAGGGCGAAAGGTCATGCGGGAGGTTCAATTCCACTGCCGACGGTTCCGCTGCCGGAGCCGCGGCTTCCGCGCCGGGGGTGCTGGAGGCCTCGGGCGCGGCCTGTGGCTGCGCAGGGGTTGCCGGCGCTGTCGTTGCGCCTGGAGCGGTCATGGCGGGCGGTGCGGGCTCTGCCGAAGGGGCTGGCGTTGCCGGCTGGGCCGACGGGGCCGGATTGACTGGTTCCTGCTGGGCGAGGCCGGCAGCGGGGAGGCACACGGCCGCAGAGGAGATGATGGCAGCGGCAAAAATCAGACGTCTCAACACAAGCTTTTCCTGTCGATCAGGTGTTCGTTCCTGCGGCGCAAGGCGGCTGGTGTCGAATCGGGAGCTTATCCCTCCGTCGGCTCTCGATCCCGAAACCGCTCGTCGCATTTCGGGATCATGCTCTAATGCGCCTTGCCCGATACGACAAGAAAAATCTGGATAAAACCAGTCATATTTATGCGAACTTTACGAAAGCGGCATTGGAGAACGCCGCTCGCTAAAGTCTCAGTTTCCGTGCTGGGCCTTGTGCAGGCGGCTGTAGAGCCCCCGCTTTGCCACCAGCTCCTCATGCGGGCCCTGTTCGGCAATGCCGGTATCGTCGACGACAACGATGCGATCGGCGTTGCGGATGGTCGCCAGACGGTGGGCGATGACCAGTGTCGTGCGGCCTTGCGAAAGCTCCGACAGCGATTGCTGGATTTCGCGTTCGGTCTGGGTGTCGAGCGCCGAGGTCGCCTCGTCGAGGATCAGGATCGGCGGGTTCTTCAGGAACATGCGGGCAATCGCCAGCCTCTGCTTCTGGCCGCCGGAAAGCTTTACGCCGCGTTCGCCGATGATCGTATCGAAGCCGAGCGGCATCGCCTCGATCATCTCGCCGAGGCGTGCGCGCCGCGCCGCCTCGATGATCTCGGCTTCGCTGGCATCGAGGCGGCCATAGGCGATGTTTTCGCGGATGGTGCCGCCGAACAGGAACACGTCCTGCTGGACGATGCCGATCTGGCCGCGCAGCGAGGCCAGCGTCATCGAGCGGATGTCGATGCCGTCGATGGTGATCATGCCGCCATCGACCTCATAGAAGCGCGGCAGCAAAGAGCAGATGGTGGTCTTGCCGGCGCCCGAGGGGCCGACGAAGGCGACGGTCTTGCCGGCTTCGATGGTGAGGTCGATACCTCTGAGGATAGGCCGCTCGCCGCTGTAGCCGAAGGTGACGCCCTGATAGCGGATTTCGCCGGTCAATTGCGGTGCCGCGATGGCGTCGGGTGCATCGGCAATGTCCGGCTCGGTGTCGAGCAGGGCGGTGTAGCGCTGGAACCCGGCGATGCCCTTCGGATAGGTCTCGATCACCGAATTGATCTTGTCGATCGGGCGGAAGAACACATTGACCAGCAGCAGGAAGCCGACGAAGCCGCCATTGCTGAGCTCGCCGGTGAGCACGAGATAGCTGCCGGCGATCATGACGACGAGCTGGATCAGCCGCATGCTCATGTAGCTGAGCGAGGTCGACGCAGCCATGATCTTGTAGGCGTCGAGCTTGGTGCGGCGGTAATTGGCGTTGTCGCGGGCAAACAGGCTGCGCTCATGGTCCTCGTTAGCGAAGGCCTGGACGACGCGCATGCCGCCGACATTCTCCTCAATGCGGACGTTGAAATCGCCGACGCGGCCGTAGAGCGCCTGCCAGTTGCGCGTCATGCGGGCGCCGTAGCGGCTGGTCACCCAGGCGACCACCGGCACGATCGCCGCCGTGATCAGGGCAAGCTTCGCATTGACCGTGAACATCAGCGCGAAGGCGCCGAAGAAGGTCATGACTGCGATGAACAGGTCTTCCGGTCCGTGATGGGCGACCTCGCCGATCTCCTCCAGATCCTTGGTGACGCGGGCGACCAGATGGCCGGTCTTGTGGTTGTCATAGAAGCGGAAGGAGAGCTTTTGCAGATGGTCGAAGCTTTTTCGGCGCATCTCCGTTTCGATGTTGATGCCGAGCATGTGGCCCCAATAGACCACCACCGCCATCAAGCCGGTGTTGACGAAATAGATCACCAGGAGTGCTGCCGAGGCGGCGATGATCCACGTCCATTCCTGCGATGGCAGAAGCTCGTCGACGAAGAGCTTTACCGCCATCGGAAAGCCGAGCTCCAGCAGGCCCGAAAGGACCGCGCAGCAGAAGTCGAGGATGAACAGCCCTTTATAGGGCTTGTAGTAGGAGAAAAATCGGCGAAGCATGATGTGGTTTCGGCAGTCCGGATTGGCTGGAATGTGGCGGCGTCCGTGACGCTGACGGACAGGCCTTATTCTTCATTCCTCGCATTGTCACCATCGAAACCGCGCCGCCAATAGGCCACGACGAGGTGATCTTCCCGGGCAAGCTTGCGCTCGCTGCGCAGATATTTGCGGATGGCGCGGAAGGCCTTGTGCTCGCAGCCGACCCAGGCGTAGACGCGCTTGCCGTCCTCGGCAGCCGGCCATTCCACCGCGCGGATGGCGTCTTCCAGCAGCGTGGTCGTGCCGGCTTGCGCGCCATTGCGGTGCAGCCAGCGCAGGTCGAGCTTCGCGGATGTCGGCAGTGGCTGTTCCTCGGAGGCGTCGGCGACCTCGATCAGCGCGGTGACCCTGGCAGTCTCCGGCAGATGCTCGAGAATGCGGGCAATGGCCGGAAGTGCGGTCTCGTCGCCGGCCAGCAGATGCCAGTCAGCCTCCTCGATCCAGCCGCCGCCCGGACCGGTCATGCCGACGATATCGCCGGCAACGGCGTTAGCGGCGAATGTCGCGCCGGGCGTGTCCGCGCCCTCATGAAGGACCATGTCGATCTCAACTTCGCCCTTCGCTGCATCGATGGCGCGTATCGTGTAGACGCGCGCCTGCGGGCGCTCCGTGCCCTTGGGCCAGCTTGGGCGGCCGTCTTTGCCGGTCACCGGCCATTGCGGCGTCTCGACGTCCTTGGGCGGAAACAGCAGCCGAATATGCAGGCCGCCGGTCTCGAAGCGGGCGAGATTTTCGCCGGCAAGGGTAACGCGGCGCATATGCGGGGTGACGCTGTGTGCGCCGACGACGCGCATCTCGCGGAAATAGGGCAGGGGCGCACCGGCAAAGCTGTCGCCGGACCATATGATGCTGGGATTTTCGCCCGGTGCGAATTCCAGCAGGTGCTCGGCCAGTGACAGCTTCACATAGGCGAAGTTGACCTCGTCGTCGCCCTCGGCATGAAGGGTCAGCGCATCGTCATGCGCCTCGAGCGCGGCAGAGCCGTAGAACGTGTCGATGCGCGCCTTGCGGTCGCTGAAAGAAACGTCGCCATGCTCGGCCATGTGGTCGCAAAGCTTTTTCATGACGTCGCCCGGTGCCGTCAGGAGGACGCGGGCGGAGGCCTTGAAGGTTGGTTCGTTTTTCATGGCAATGCTTTCATGTCAGTTCTGGCTGTGGCCTCTGCCGAGAAGCCAGACGAGGTAGGGACCGCCGAGCAGCGAGGCGAACAGGCCGAGCGGCAGCTGGTAGGGGAAGGCCGCCATGCGCGACAGCCAGTCGGAAAGGATCATCAGTGCTGCCCCGATCAGGATCGCGCCGGCCAGATGCGGCAGCACGCGGACAAGGCCGATCAGCCGCGCCAGATGCGGCGCGATCAGCCCGATGAAGCTGAGTGGGCCGACGAACAGCGAGGCGGTTGCCGTCAGCAGGCCGGCAGCGAGCGTCAGCGCGATCTGGCTGCCGCGCGCGGGCAGGCCAAGCGCATGCGTCGTGGTGGAGCCGAGCGGCAGTATCTCCAGCCAGCGCGCCATCAGCGGCAGCGGAGCCAGCAGGACCACGGTGGCAAGCACGGCGAACCATGCCTGTTCCGGGGTCGCCTGGTTGGTCGAGCCGCTGAGCCAGCGCAGCAGGCTGAACGCCTGCATGTTGCCGGTGGCGATGATGGCGGTGAGCACGGCGCTGCACAGCGCGCCCATGGCGACACCGGCAAGCAGCAGGCGCTCCGGGCCGAAGCCGCTGCGGCCGGCGATGACCAGCATCGCCGCCAGCACGGCGATTGCGCCAATGGCAGACCCGGCCAGCTGAGTGCCGAGGTCGGGCGCTGCAAAAAGGAAAAGCACGGCCGCCAGGCCGACGCCCGCACCGGTGCCGACGCCAAGGATTTCGGGGCTGGCAAGTGGATTTCCGGTGACACGCTGCAGGATCGTGCCGGCTGCGGCCAGCATCATGCCGGCGACGGCAGCTATCACCACGCGCGGCGCACGCCATGGCAGAAGGTCGGCGAAGAGATCGCCGGTGGCGAGGCTCCAGCCGGCCGGATCGCGGCCGATAGCGAGCGCGATGCCGGCAATGGCCAATGTGCACAGAGCGAGAGCTGCGATCAGGATGAATGGCCGATGTGTCCGGCGCGATATCTGCTGCCGTGCATTGATCGCCGGCCATTCGAACATCCGGAGGCGCGGCAGCAGCCACAACAGCAGCGGTCCGCCAAGAAGGGCTGTCGCCGCACCCGTCGGCACGCGCTCGCCGCCACCGCCTGCGAAAAGCTGCACCAGCCCGTCGGCCAGCCACAGCAGGATCGCGCCGATGAGGGGAGCGGCGATCAGCTTCTCGCGCGGCGAACGCGCGCCGCTGAGATGGGCAAGCGCCGGCGCGGCAAGCCCGACGAAACCGATGACGCCGACCTCCGCCGTCACCGTCGTTGCCAGCCAAACGGCAATGGCGATGACAAGCAGACGCGTCCCGTGCAGGGCGACGCCGAGGCTGCGGGCATTGGCGTCGTCCAGCCCGAGAATGGTCAGCGGGCGCAGCAGCAGCACTGCCGCAATTGCAGCGAGCACAAGCCGCATAGTGATGTCGATCGTCGGTCCCCAGCTTTGCTGGGCAAGCGCGCCGCCACCCCAGATGAACAGCGAAAACATGTATTCGCCATTGGCGAGGATGAGTGCGGCACTGGCAGCCGTGGCCGTCAGCGCCACCATCATGCCGGCCAGCACCACGGAGACGGGCTCCAGCCCGCGCCGCCATGTCAGGGCCAGGATGAGCGCGACAGCCGTGATGCCGCCTGCCAATGCGACGCCTTCACGGGCGTTCTCCATCAGCACCGGCGCATAGAGGGTCGCAGCCGCCATGGCCAGTTGCGCGCCGGCTGCGACGCCGAGCGTCGAAGGCTCGGCCAGCGGGTTGCGCAACACGCGCTGCAACAGCAGGCCGGAAAGGCCGAGTGCAGCCCCAGCTATGAGAGCGACGGCGGCGCGTGGCAGCACGCTGTAGAACAGGATGACGTTGTCGAGGGCGGCAATGTCGGGCGCGGAGATGCGGGCTGTCGCAAGATGGCTTGAAACCTGCACGCCGAGCAGACCGGCTGCCAGCACGGCGAGAGCGCCCCAGAGCAATGGCGGCCGCAAGGCGATCGTCGCGCGCTCAGCCATTTGCAGTCGCCTTGCGTTCGAACATCGCTTCGCCGAACAACCGGGCAAAACGCCGCGCCGACGGCAGGCCGCCGAAATGGTTGACCGGCTCGATCGTCGCGACGCGGCCTTCGCGGACCATCGGCAGCGCCTTCCACAGCGCGCTTTCGCCGAGCGTCCAGCGCGCCTCGGGCGGGACGGGCGAGACGATGACGAGCGATGCCTCGGCCACCCGCGCCAGTGCTTCGATGCCGACCGGGGCGGCGGCGGAATAGCTGGTGGCGTCCTGCCAGGCGTTTTCGAAGCCGAGCCGCGCAAGCACGTCGCCCGGCATCGAATCGGCACCGAAGGCGCGGAAATGGCGTGCGTCGCCGATGCTGACGACGAAGACCGGGCGGTCGGCATATTCGGCAAGTGCCCGGCGCAGGCCTGCGATCTGGTCGGCGCTTTCGGCGATCAGGCTTTCAGCCTCCGTCTCGTAGCCAAGCGCTTTGCCGAGCGCGCGCGTGGCCTCCTCGGCAAGCGCATAAGGTGGCGTGCCCGGCACATAGACCGGCACGGAAAACACCGGCGCGATGCGCTCCAGGCTGCCGCGCTGGCCTTCGTAGAAATTGGAGCTGAGGATGAGGTCTGGCGCCAGAGTGCGCAGCAATTCGTAATTCGGCGTGCCGCGCAGGCCGATGTCCGCGACGCTTTCGGGAACCTCCGGCTCCACCACGATCTTGCGGAACTGGATGAGTTCGGTCGCAGCGACCGGCACGACGCCGAGCGCAAGCGCGGTTTCCAGGACGGCCCAGTCGATCGCCGCGACGCGCCTGCCGGATGCACGCGCCGCAAGCGGCATGAAAAATGCGCCCATCGCCGCAGCCAGGGCCTGGCGTCTGGTTATCGCAGTCCGGCCTTTTCCATAAGCCATCGGGGACGGTGTTACCCGTCCCCGCGGCAGAGCTTCGGATGATGGCTTGTTACCAGCTGACATTGGCCTTCAGCTTGAACGATCGCCCTTCGGCATAGCCGCAGGAGAGCTCCGTCTGGCAGCTCGCCACATAGGCCTTGTCGAAGACGTTGGTGACGTTGAGGTCGACACCCCAATTGTCCTTCTTGTAGCCGAGCTTGGCATCGAAGACGGTCGCCGACGGCACTTTCAAGGTGTTCTCGTTGTCGGCCCAGGACGAGCCGACATAACGCACGCCGCCGCCGACGCTGAAGCCTTCCAGTGCAGTATCCTGGTCGAAAGTGTAGTCGAGGCTGAGCGATGCCTGCTGCTCCGGCACGATGAAGGGCGTTTTGCCGATTACGTCCGGATTCGTGTCTTTTCTTATCTGAATGTCCATTGCGGTGAAGGCCGCCGTCACCTTCAGATTGTCGGTGATGTTTGCCTTGCCTTCGAGTTCGATGCCGCGTGAGCGGACCTCACCCGTCTGGACTTGCGCGAAGATATTGTTTGGATCGGCAGTCAGAACATTCTGCCGGGTCAGGTCGAACAAGGCGACGGTGAAGAGGCCGTCGAAGGATGTCGGCACATATTTGACGCCGACCTCATATTGCGTGCCGGTTTCCGGCTGGAAAAGCGCACCGGCCGCGTTGGTGCCGATGGTAGGATTGAAGAACGTGGCGATGCTGGCATAGGGCGTGATGCCGTTGTCGAACTCGTAGGCCAGACCGGCACGACCGGACCACTCGCCATCATCACTGTTGATCGTGTTGTTCTGCGTCGGTGCGTAGAATGTCGGACGGTTCTTGGCGTCGGTCCACACTTGGTCATAACGCCCGTTGAGCGTAACCAGCCAGCCGTCTGCGAAGCGCAATTGGTCCTGAACATAGAGGCCAAGCTGGCTCTGCTTGAGATCCTGGTTGAGGTAACTCACGCGAGGGGTTTGCGGCACGCCATAGATGGGGTCGAGAACATCGATCGGCGTGGTCGTGCCAAATATCGCCGACGACTGCACCTGATCGATATTGTAATATTTGTAATCGATGCCGGCCAGGATCGTGTGCTCGATCGCGCCGGTCTGCACCTTCCCCTGTATCTGATTGTCGATGAGGAAGCTGTTGACCTGCGTGTCGTGGCCGAAATTGATCCGGGCGAGTTCGGTGGGGCTGGCATAGCCGTTGGGGTAGAGGCTGACTTCGCTGATGTCGGCGTGGAGGTAGCGGGCGTTCTGCCGCACGGTCCAGTCATTGTCGAAAGTGTGCTCGAATTCGTAGCCGATCGATGCCTGCTTGCGCAGGTAGGAATCGAGGCTCGGCTCCGTGTAGTTGGCGTCACGCGGGATGCGGCCGAACGGTGCATCGACCACGGTGCCGATATAGGGCAGGAAGGCGCCGCCATTGTGAATTTCGTCGATATAGGTGAAGTTCGACAACAGGGTGAAGCTGGTCTGTTCATCCGGCTTCCAGGTCAGGCTTGGCGAAACCGAGCCGCGAAATCCGTCCGCGAAATCCGAATAGGTGTTGCCGCCGGCGATCCGCCCGCTGACCCGGTAATCGACCACGTCGCTGGCCTTGTCGCCGATATCGAAGCCGAGATAGGCATTGCCGGCGTCGTTCACACCGGTTTCGATTTTGCGAAGGCGCTCGCCGGTCGGACGCTTGCTGACATAGTTGATCAGGCCACCCGGATTGCTGCCGCCATAGAGGACCGAGGCGGCCCCTTTGAGCACTTCGATGCGCTCCAGATTGTAGGAGTCGACGAAGACGCCGCCAAAGGCATAGCTGTATTGCTGCAAGCCATCCTGATAGATGCCGGTAGCGGTCGCCTGGAAGCCGCGAATGAAAATCCAGTTGGTGTCGCTGTCCGGGCCGAAGGGCTGGGAGAAGACGCCCGCCGTATAGCGCAGCGCCTCGTCGGCCTTCTGCGCGCCCTGGTCGTCGATTTCTTCGCGGCCGATGACGGAGACCGATTGCGGGATCTCCTTTATCGGCGTGTTGGTCTTGGAGCCGGTCGCCGTGCGCTTGGCGACGTAGCCTTTCACCGGGCCGGTGGCAGAGCCATCCTGCGTCTGCCCCTCGACGACCACCTGGTCGAGGACGATCGCACTATCGGCCTGCTGCGCCGACGCTGCCATTGGCCACAGCGCGGCAAGAGCTGCCGTGCTGCTCAGGAGAACTGTCGCAAAGTTGCGTCTGGAAATGCCCGTCATTGTCACCCACCCCGGAATAGGGCCGAAAGGCCCCGAACCTCTCGAGGGGAACCGTCTGCGGCCTGACTAATATAAGATGAGTGTCTATATCAAGTTATTTGAACGGGATTGAACGTTGCGGGCGCGAATTGAACGTTTTTGGGCTGTTCTATGCAGCGTGACCGCGTTGCCAGCTTGCCGGCGTGGTTCCGACCATGCGCTTGAAAACGCGGGTGAAATGCGCCTGGTCGGCGAACCCGGCAGCGGTTGCCACCTCCGTCAGCGACGTTTCGGGACGCTCGAGCAGTTTTTTCACCCGAGCGATCCGCGCGCGCATCTGCCATTTGTGCGGCGCCATGCCCGTCGAGGCCTTGAAGGCGTGGCTGAAATAGGATTGCGACAGGCCGGTCAGGTCGGCCAGTTCCTGAAGGCGGATGTTGCGCAGGCAATTGTCCTCGATGTAGTCGATCGCACGGCGAAGCTGGCGGGGCGGCAGCTGGCTGCGCTTGCGCTCCTTCCGCTGCCCGATCTGGAGCAAAGCGAAGAACAGCGCCGTCGTCAGCCCATCGCCATAGAGATCGTTGAGGCCGCTTGGATTGGTGCATTCGGCGGCAATCAGCCGGGCGAGGCTCTGCACCCGCTCGTCCGAGAACATCAGGCGCGGCGTCTCGACCGCATAGCCGTCGAGTTCGTCGGCAAAGCGGGTGCCGAGCGTGGCCATGTCGAAATGCAGGTCGAGATGCCTGAGGGCACGAAGGTTCTCCACCCGCGACCAGACCCGCAAGCCGGCCGGAACATAGCAGAGCGGATTGCCGATTTCCGATGGGTTGCCCCGGTAACGGCCCGGCGTCGTCACCACATCGATGCCGCCATCGCCGGTCTTGTCGAGCACGACGATGAGGCGCGGGTCCGGCGAGACATATTCGCCGCCCGCACCCTCAGTGCATTCGACGCTCCAGACATCGGCGATCACCCCGTTCCATGCACGCCAGCGAAGGTCGCCGACGACGGTGATCCCTTCGATCCTGCTCTGCATTTTGGGGTGGAATGTCATTGGCTGCGTTTCCGAACCTGCCTATGTCGATTTTTACTAAAACTAGTGCCTAAAAGTCAAGTTTTTGACTGGCGCATGCGTCCTATAGCGCCTTGACGCGGCGGGCGCGCTTCCCGATTGTCTGCCGCGAACGCGGATCATCCTGGCTCGCGAAACGGCGAGTGGAGAAACAGTGCAGGAATTCGCGGCCGATCTCGGAACCTTCATCGAGGCCAACAAGGCCTGGGCCGGTGTCGTCATGGCCCTGGTTGCCTTCGGGGAATCGACCATCATCGTCGGCGTGCTCATTCCGGCGACGCCGTTCCTGCTGCTGGTCGGCGGCCTGATCGCTTCGGGCGTGATCGATCCGCTGCCGGTCCTGCTTGGCGCTTTTACCGGCGCCGTTGCCGGCGATTTCGTCGGTTATCTGCTGGGCCGCCGTTTCGGCCCCGGCCTCGTCTACCGCTGGCCGCTGTCCAATTATCGCGAAGGCATTGCCAGGGCGCGGCTGTTCTTCCGGCGCTATGGTTTTGCGGCGGTGTTTTTCGGGCGCTTCTTCGGGCCGATCCGGTGCACCATCCCCGTGGTCGCCGGAATGATGGGCATGGACAGCCGGCGGTTTCAGCTTGCCAACATGTTTTCCGCCGCCGTCTGGGCGCCGGTGATGATCGCACCGGGCTTTCTTGCCGTCCATGGCCTGATGGAGGCCAATATCGGCACAATGTCCGAGACGGGCTGGCTCGGCCTTGCCATATTCATGACAGTAGGCGGCACGGTGGCTGCAATCGTCGGCGTAAAGCTTCTTGGACGGCGGCCGACCAGGCGCGCCAAACGTGGATTAGCGCGGGTCGAGTAGGTCGCCTATTCAGTCCTTGTTGGCAGCAGGGCCGACGCCGCGATCAGAACCCAGCCAACAATCAGCAAAGTACCGCCGACGGGCGCTGCGAAGGGAAACAGCCGCCCGCCGAGAAAATCGCGCGCCAGAAGATCGCCGGCAAACAGCACCAGCCCGACCAGAAGCACAATCGCGCCGATGCGCAGGAAACGCCCGCCGGCAAACAGGCCGATCGCGAGAAACACCGGCGCATGCGTCATCAGGAAGGACGACACCGTGCCGGTGAACGCACCGCCGGCATGGGCAGCCGATGCCGCGAGCGCTACGCCGGCGACGCCGCACAGGCCGCCGGCCCCGACTAGAAAACGGTCTTTCTGCATGATCTTTCTCGCTTTCATCGCGTGAGAACGGGTGTCGTTTCAGCTATAGCGTGGCCCCGGGGTGCTGGCACCTGCCGACGAGCGACCACGATGTCGCGGTGCTTTCCTGTGGAGCGGCATTTTGACAGCGCTTTTGCGTGATTGGCTTTCGCCCGCGAACCGACCTATGGTCGCCGCCCCATTGCCGACAGTGAGAAAGACATGGCCGCAGACGTCAAACGCATCGCCGCTATCATCGCCACCGAAGTCAACGCGCGGGCCGAACAGGTCGCGGCAGCCATCGGACTGCTCGATGAGGGCGCGACGGTGCCGTTCATAGCGCGCTACCGCAAGGAGGTGACCGGCGGGCTCGACGATACGCAGCTGCGGCTTCTGGCCGAGCGGCTGATCTATGTGCGCGAGCTCGATGCGCGCCGTGACACCATCATCGAATCGATCCGCAGCCAGGGCAAGCTGACGGAAGAGCTGGAAACGGCGATTGCCGCCATCACCACGAAGGCCGAGCTGGAAGATATTTATCTTCCCTACAAGCCCAAGCGCCGCACCCGCGCCGAAATTGCCCGCGAGCGTGGGCTTGCGCCGTTGGCCGAGGCGATCCTTGCCAATCGAGCGGCGGTGCCTGCGGAACTGGCAGTCGCCTATCTCACCGACGATGTGCCGGACGTGAAGACCGCGCTAGATGGCGCGCGCGACATCATTTCCGAGCAATTCGCTGAAAACGCCGAGCTGCTGGGACGCCTGCGCAACCACATGAAGGAGCGCGCCTTCCTGCGCGCCAAGGTCGTGGACGGCAAGCAGGAGGCTGGTGCCAAGTTTTCCGACTATTTCGAGCACGTCGAGCGCTGGGCGAATGTGCCGAGCCACCGCGCGCTCGCCATGCTGCGCGGCCGCAACGAGGATTTCCTGTCGCTCGACATCGAGGTCGATGCCGACGACACCTCGCCGGTGAAGCCGGTCGAGCGCATGATCGCCGACGCCTATGGCATTGGCCGGGGAGGGGCGGGCGACCAGTGGCTGGCCGAAGTCGCCGGCTGGACGTGGCGGGTGAAGCTGTCGCTGTCACTCTCGCTCGACCTGATGCGCGAGCTGCGCGAAAAATCCGAGGAGGAAGCGATCAAGGTCTTTGCCCGCAACCTCAAGGACCTGCTGCTGGCGGCTCCCGCCGGCTCGCGCGCCACGATGGGGCTTGATCCCGGCATCCGCACCGGCGTCAAGGTCGCCATCATCGACCAGACCGGCAAGCTGCTCGATACCACTACGGTCTATCCCTTCCCGCCGCGCAACGATGTGCGCGGCACGCAGGCCGAACTGGCGCGGCTGATCACAAAGCACAAGGTCGAGCTGGTCGCCATCGGCAACGGCACCGGCAGCCGCGAGACCGAGCGCCTCGTCGCCGACATGCTGTCGGACATGCCGTCGCCCAAGCCGCTGAAGGTGATCGTCAGCGAGGCCGGCGCATCGGTCTATTCGGCGTCCGAAATGGCGGCCAATGAGTTCCCCAATCTCGATGTCTCGCTGCGCGGTGCCGTTTCCATCGCACGCCGCCTGCAGGACCCGCTGGCCGAACTGGTCAAGATCGAGCCGAAGTCCATCGGCGTGGGCCAATACCAGCACGACGTTGACCAGTATCGTCTCGGCCGCTCGCTTGAGGCTGTGGTCGAGGATGCAGTGAACGCCGTCGGCGTCGATCTCAATACGGCGTCCGCCGCCCTGCTGGCGCGCGTGTCGGGCGTTGGTTCCTCGCTTGCCGAAGCCATCATCGCGCATCGCGACGCGACGGGGCCGTTTGCCAGCCGCAAGGACCTCTTGAAGGTCAGCCGGCTCGGCCAGCGCACCTTCGAACAATGCGCCGGCTTCCTGCGCATCCCGAACGGCGCCGAGCCGCTCGACGCTTCCGCCGTCCATCCCGAAGCCTATGGCGTCGCCAAGAAGATCGTTGCCGCCTGCGGCCGCGACCTGCGCACGCTGATGGGCGACAGCGCCGCCCTCAAGGCGCTCGACCCGCGCGTCTTCGTCGACGAGCGCTTCGGCCTGCCGACGGTGCGCGACATCATCGCCGAGCTGGAAAAGCCGGGCCGCGACCCGCGCCCGGAATTCAAGACCGCGACCTTCGCCGACGGTATCGACGACATCAAGGACCTGAAGCCGGGCATGGTGCTGGAAGGCACCGTCACCAATGTCGCCGCCTTCGGCGCCTTCGTCGATATCGGCGTGCATCAGGACGGGCTGGTGCACCTGTCGCAGCTTGCCGACCGCTTCGTGAAGGACGCGCATGAGGTCGTGAAGGCCGGCGACGTGGTCAAGGTGCGCGTCGTCGATGTCGACATCAAGCGCAAGCGCATCGGCCTGACCATGCGCAAGCATGACGATGGCGCGGCGAGACCCGCAGCGCCGTCCCGGGATGATCGCTCGCCACCGCGTGGTGGTGGCAAATCGTTCAGCAAGCCGGCTTCATCCGACAAGGGCGGGCAGGGCGCTTTCGGCGCGGCATTGGCCGAGGCGATGAAGCGGAAGTAGGTCACCGGAAGCCTTGGCGTTGCGTGGGTTTCGCGCTCAATCACAGAGCATCCTCTCCGGAAGCACCCCCACCCCTAGCCCCTCCCCGCAAGGGGGAGGGGGACTTTGTTGCACGCCCGACCAGCCTCAATCGTCAACGTTCGTGGTGACTAAAACGACGAAATCGTCCCCCTCCCCCTTGCGGGGAGGGGCTAGGGGTGGGGGTGGTTCCATCCAGCTCGAGCCATCAGACAACGCACATGCGACCACCCTTCGCTCGACAGAAGCGCGGTCGATTGACTTTTGTCAGCCTCGGTGAATAATGTAAAAAATGGGAGAGCGGAGCGATGGCGATCCGGGCGACAGATCAGATCATCCACAAGGCCGCATGGCTCTATTATACGCATGGCCTTCGCCAGGACGAGGTCGCAAAGCAGCTCGGCATTTCGCGCGCGTCTGTCGCCATGTATCTGCGCAAGGCGCGAGACACCGGCATCGTCACCATATCGACTTCGACGCAGCTTTTCAGCCAGGACGTGCTGGCGCGCGAGGTCGAGGACGCCTTCGGCCTCGACACCGTATGGGTGGTTTCACCCGAGCGCGATGCCCCTGATGCCGCTGCCGAAGTGCCGGTGGTGGCGGCGAGCGTCTTTCTCGAACTGGTCCAGCGCGGCCAGCGCATCGGCGTCGCCTGGGGCCGCACGGTTTACTCCATGGCCGACGTCATGCCCTTCGCCGACCTTCAGGACGTAACGGTCGTGCAGCTCTGCGGCAATCTCGGCGCGCCCTATTCCTACCGGCCCGACCAGTGCACCATGGAGATCGCCCGCCGGCTCAACGCCAAGGGCCTGAACTTTTATGCGCCGCTGGTGCTGAGCTCCGAGCGGCTGGCGCAGGAATTGCGCGACGAGCCGGTTATCCGCGAACAGCTGGCAAGCGTGGCCGACTGCGCCTTGGCGCTCTATTCGATCGGCACAGTCGATGAGGACAGCCATGTCGTCAAATGCGGCGCGATGAGCCCGAGCGAGGTGCATGCGCTACGCGACAATGGTGCGGCCGGCGTCGTCGCCGGCCAGATGATCGACCGTCACGGAAAGTTGCTCGACTGCGATTACAATCGCCGGGTCATTTCGGCAGACCTCAATTCGATCCGGGCAATCAGGCGGCGCATGGTGGTGATCCAGGAAGACAGCAAGCTCGAACCGCTGCTCGCAGCCCTTGCCGGCGGCCTGTGTTCCCATCTGGTTATCACCGCTGAGATGGCGCGGCGGCTGCTGGCACGCGCCGCAAAGCCTTCGGTCAGGGCTTCAGCCTGACTCGACAAATCAACGAACCTTCAAGCGAACACGCAATACGGGAAGAGATAATGAAGAACCTGTGGAATGACGCCGACGCCGAGGCGCTTGTCGAGGTCTATGCCAAGAAAGGCGTCGCGCGCGATCTGGCGCTGCGCGTCTACACCACGCGCCTGCTCGGCGGCGAGCCGCGGCTGGTGCTGCATGGCGGCGGCAACACCTCGGCCAAGATGCGGGTCAAGGACCTGATCGGTGACGAATGGGACGTGCTGTGCGTCAAGGGCAGCGGCTGGGACATGGCCGTCATCGAGCCGCAGGGCCTGCCGGCGGTGAAGATGGGATCGCTGCTCAAGGCGCGTGCGCTCGACAAACTGTCCGACGAGGATATGGTGACGCTGCAGCGCGCCAACCTCATCGATCCCTCGTCGCCCAATCCGTCGGTGGAAACGCTGCTGCACGCCTTCCTGCCGCATAAATTTGTCGATCACACCCACTCGACCGCCGTGCTTGCTATCGTCGACCAGGGCGAGAACAGCGAGGCGCTGATCCGCAAGGTGTTCGGCCCGAAGATGGGTTATGTGCCCTACATCAAGCCCGGTTTCGATCTCGCCAAGGCGGCAGCCGAAGTGTTCGAGGCCGATACCAGCGTCGAAGGCCTGATCCTCGACAAGCACGGCATCTTCACCTTCGGCGACAACGCGAAGGAAGCCTACGATCGCATGATCCATCATGTGACGGTAGCCGAGGATTTCATCGCCAAAAGTGGCAAGCCTGCGCCGAAGCCGATCGAGCTTCCGAAGACGCTCGCCAAGCCGGCCGACTTTGCCTCTTTCCTGCGCGGCGCGGTTGCCTTCGACCGTGGCGAGGGCCGCTTCGATCGCATGGTCAGTGACTTCCGCACCTCGCCCGCGATCATCGAATTACTCAACCGGCCGAACCTTGCAGCACTGGCGAAGCAGGGCGTCAGCACGCCCGATCTGTCGATCCGCATTAAGACCGGGCCGATGGTGCTGCCGGCGCCGGACGCGGAAAAACTCGGCGACTACAAGAAGGCGATCCGCGAGCATGTCGCAGCCTTCGAGAAGGATTACCGCAGCTATTTCGACACCAACAATGCGCTGGACGATGTCGAGCGCACCATGCTCGACCCGATGCCGCGCCTGTCTCTGGTGCCGGGGCTCGGCATGTTCGGCCATGGCCGCACACTGAAGGACGCCAAGATCGCTTCCGATGTCGGCGAGATGTGGATCGAGGCGGTGCGCGGTGCCGAAGCCGTCGGCGACTTCCACCCGCTCAGCGCCGCTGAACTGTTCGGCCTCGAATATTGGTCGCTGGAGCAGGCCAAGCTTGCCTCCAACAAGCCGAAACCGCTGACCGGGCAGGTGGTGCTGGTTACCGGCGGTGCGGGCGCGATCGGGGCTGCGACGGCGAAACTCTTCGCGCAGACCGGCGCACATGTCGTGGTCGTCGACCTTGATGCGGCCAAGGCCGCAGAGGTCGCCAAGAAGGCCGGCAACAATTCCATCGGTGTCGGGGGCGACATCACCAGGCCGGAAGACGTTTGCGCAGCCTTCGACGCGGCGGTGTCCACCTATGGCGGCGTCGATATCGTCGTATCGAATGCTGGTGCTGCCTGGGAAGGCGCGATCGGCGACATCGACGATGCGCTTTTGCGCAAGAGCTTCGAGCTGAATTTCTTCGCTCACCAGAGCGTGGCGCAGAACGCCGTGCGCATCTTTAGGGAGCAGGGCACCGGCGGCGTGCTTTTGTTCAACGCTTCCAAGCAGGCAGTCAATCCGGGGGCGAAATTTGGCGCCTACGGCCTGCCCAAGGCGGCGACGCTGTTCCTGTCGCGCCAATATGCGCTAGAATATGGCGCGCTCGGCATCCGCTCCAACGCGGTCAACGCCGACCGCATCCGCTCCGGCCTGCTCACCGACGCTATGATTGTCAGCCGCTCGACCGCGCGCGGCCTGTCGGAAAAGGACTACATGTCCGGCAATCTGCTCGGGCAGGAGGTGACGGCCGAGGACGTGGCATTGGCCTTCCTGCATCAGGCCCTGGCCGAACGCACGACGGCTGATGTGACCACCGTCGACGGCGGGAATATCGCGGCGGCGTTGCGGTAGGGATACAGCGCGGCGGGTGTAGCGAACCCGCCGTCTCAGGCGAGATCAGTCAAGGCGAAGTCGTTTCCCTTGTAGGCAAGGCGGACGTCGAGCGCCTTGGCGCAGGCGTAGGCGAAGCAGTCGCCAAAGTTGAGGTCGGCCGGATGACCGACTGCCTTGCCGTAGCGCATGCTGGCTTTGACGGCGAGCGCGCCGATTTGTGCCGAGACTGGGATCTCTTCGATCCGCAGACGCGCTACAAAAGCGTCGAGAATCAGATCGGCCTCTTCGATCGCCGCAGCCGAAGGCTTGGCTGAATGACTGGCCTGCTTGCGGGCCAAAGCCTGAACGACTTCGAAACGCACCAGCGGCGAGATGTAAAGCGGCGCTTCGTGCGCTTCGAGTCTTCGGAGCGTTATTTCCCAGTCAGATTCTTTGCTTAGGATGGCCACGATTACCGAGGCGTCGACGAACATCAGATATCGCCCCACATTTCGTCGGTGAAGCGCTTCATGTCAAAGTCCGGGTCGCCGGGTCCAAGTGCTGCAACCCTAGCCTGAAGGTCGGCGACCACTTCGGTCAGCGGACGTTGTCGCCGCGCCCGTTCCAACTCATGCTCCAGCGCAATGCGGACGGCTTCCTTCTTGGTCGAGGTCTTCAATGCGTTCTGCACTTCGCTTGCGAGGCGATCTACGGCTTCGTCCCGGATGAACAGCGGCATCGGATATCTCCTTCAGATATCCAGATATATGCTTTGGATATCCAGCGCGCAAGAAAAAGGGACGGCCCGTGAGCCGCCCCTTCTCGTTCCGTTCAGAAAACGCGTCTTACTTCGCGTTCGGGTTCGGCATCCAGGCCGGCATGGCGACATCGGCATGGGCGAATTGCGGCAGCTTGGCCGACAGGTCTTCCATGTTCTTGATGTCGTTGTCGTTGAGGTCCTTCTGGGTAATCAGCGTCGGCGGAACGATGACGCTCTTGCCCGGATCTTCGCCGGCCAGCAGCTGCGCCAGCGCACGCACCGAGACCTGGCCGACGACGGCCGGGTTGGTGGCGGCGGTTGCGGCCCATGCGCTGCCGCTCTCGCGCATCGCGGCGATGTCGGAGGTCGAGATGTCGGCCGAGTAGATCTTGATGTCGGAGGACAGGCCGGCCTCGTCGACGGCGATCTTCACGCCCTTGGCGAACTCGTCATAAGGGGCGAACATCACCTTGATGTCGGGATTGGCGGTAATCACCGAGCGGGCCTGGTTGGCGACCGAATTGGCGATTGGGTTGTCCAGCGTGCCGAACATCGCCTTCTCCTCGATGCCCGGATATTTCTTCTTGAAGTCCACCCAGGTCTCGTTGCGGCGGTCGAGCGGGGCGATGCCGGCGACATAGACATAACCAGCCTTCCAGCTTTCGCCATTGTCCTTGATCGCCTGCTCCAGCGCCAGCCGGGCAAGGTCGCGGTCCGACTGCTCGATTTGCGGGATCTTGTCGTTCTCGACATTTACGTCGAAGGCCACGACCTTGATGCCGGCATCGACAGCGCGCTGTGCCGCTTCCTTCATGGATTCGGTCAGGCCGTGCTGGATGATGATGCCGTTAACGCCAAGCGCGATCGCCTGGTCGACCATGTCTGCCTGCAGGGCGGCGTCCTGCCGGCTGTCGAGCACGCGCAGGTCGACACCGAGTGCCTTGGCCTGGCTTTCCACGCCCGACAGATAGGCCTGGAAGAAATCGCCGGTCGAGAGATAGCGCACCAGCGCGATCTTGACGTTGCCGGGATTGTCGAAGGGCGCGGGTTTGTCCTGGGCCATGGCCGGCAATTGCATAAGGCAGGTGGCGCCGACCAGGCCCATTGCCATTTTACCGAGAGTTCTGCGATCGATCTTCATGACTTTCCTCCACTGAAAACCTGATTTCAAAGTATCGACCTAGATCGCCGTGCGTCCATTTGGACGCACAAAGGACGATCTAGCACTTAGAATGAGCATCGGATTATTCCGAAAACCGGTACCCACTTTTCGGTCCGATGCTCTATCTCTGGCCACTCCTCGACAAAGCGAAGGTGAAGACCAGCGCAACCACCAGAACCACGCCCTTGACGAAGTCCTGCGTGTAGTAGGGCGCGTTCATCATCGTCAGCCCCTGCAACAGGATGCCGACGAAGAGCGCGCCGATCGCGGTGCCGAAGGCGTTGGGCTTTGCAGCGCCCAGAACGGCAAAGCCGATGAGTGCGGCGGCAACGGAATCCAGCAGCAGATTGTTACCCGATGCGATGTCGCCGCGTCCAAGTCGCGCCGCGAGCAAAATTCCGCCGATTGAGGCGAAAATGCCGGAAATCACATAGGCCCAGATCTTGTATGCCTTGACAGGCGCACCGGCGAGCTGGGCGGCGCGTTCGTTGCTGCCCACCGCATACATCATGCGCCCGAAACGGGTGTATTCGAGGAAGAACCAGATCAGCACCGCGAGGATCAAAAGCACAACGACCGAGACCGGCACCAGGTTGGAAATGAAGAAATCGAAGCGGTGCCGTCCGAGCGCCAGGAAGGCCGGACTGAAGGTGCCGCTCGCCACCGAGCCATCCGGCATGGTCATGCCGGTGGCGATGGAACGGCCCTCGGTCGGGATGCGCTGAAGGCCGACCAGCAGGAACATCATGCCGAGCGTAGCAAGCAGGTCCGGCACGCGCATATAGACGATCAGGAAGCCGTTGATCAGGCCGACGATGACGCCGATGGCCAGGCAGACGATGACGGCGACAAGCGCATTCTGCTCCAGCACCACCATGACATAGGCAGCCGCCATCATCGCCGTCGTGGCGACCGAGCCGATGGACAGGTCGAAGCCGCCGACGACCAGCGTGGCGGTGACACCGAGCGCCAGAACGCCGGTGATCGCGACCGACTGGAAGATGAAGACCGCACTTTGCGGCGAAACGAAACCGCTGGCCGAAATGGCGAAATAGGCGATCATCGCCGCCAGAAGGGCGAGAAAGCCGTAGCGCATTGCAAGGTCACGCACTGTCATTCTGCGCAGCCTCCGCCGGCGCGCGCCGAAATCATCATGAAATGCATTCCGTCCTGGCTCCTGTATATTTCTGCCGTCATGCCGCACCCCGCACCGGCTGGCCGGCGATCTCGGCGAGCAGCCGGTCCATGTCGACTTCGGCATTGCGGTGTTCGCCGACGATCGAGTGTTCGGACATCACCAGAATGCGGTCGGCGGTTTCCAGCGCCTCGTCGAGCTCGGTGACGAAAATGAGCGTGGCGCGGCCGGCGGAACTTGCCCGCAGCTTGGCGGCGATGTCGCGGCGCGCGGCAATGTCGACGCCCTGGAACGGCTCGTCGAGAATGAACAGACGTGCGGTCTGCGACATCCAGCGCGCCACCATCACCTTCTGCTGGTTGCCGCCCGAAAGCGTGCCCATCTCGTCGCGCTCGGTGCGGCAGACGATGCCGAGATCGGCGATCTGCTGACGCGCCGTGACGCGTTCGGCGCCGCGCTTCAACACGCTCAAACGCGACAGGCGCTGGAGGAAGGGCAGGCTCATATTCTCGTAGATGTTGAAGTCGTGGACGATGCCGTTCTCGGCTCGGTCCTTGGCGACGAGAAACACACCGGCATTGATGGCCTCGCTGGTCGATTTCGGCGCATAGGGCCGGCCATTCAAATTCATGGCGCCGGCCAAAGGCTTGCGCAGGCCGAACAGCGTTTCGGCCAGCGCCGTTTTGCCGACGCCAACAAGGCCGGTGATGGCGACGATCTCGCCGTCTCCGAGGGTCAGCGAAAATGGCGTCGATCCTTCGGCGATCCGCAGATGCTCGGCAGAAAAAATCGCCCCGTCGGCATGGCGCACGGCGACCGCGCTAAGGCCGATCTTCTGGCCGAGCATGGCATTGACCGCGCCTTCGTAGTCGAGCGGCTTTTCCCCGAACACGCCGGCAATGACGCCGTCGCGCAGGCTGATGATGCGGTCGGCAAGCCGGCGGATGTCGGACATGCGATGCGAGATATAGAGGATCGCCACGCCGCGCCCGCGCAGATGGTCGATCAGCTTGAACAGGCGGTTCGCCTCGGCGCTGGAGAGCGACGAGGTCGGCTCGTCGAGGATAAGCACCTTCGGCTCATGCGCCATGGCGCGCGCAATCGCCACCATCTGCCGGTCCGCCAGCGACAGGTCGGCGATCTGGGCGTCGAGGTCGATCGACAGGCCCATCGCATCGGCGACTTTTCGCGCTTCACGACGCACGCGGCGTGGATTGAAGAGCAGCGGAGCGCCCTTGCCGTTCAGCCGGTCGAGCGTGAGGTTGGTGGCGACATCGAGGGCCGCGACCACGCCGTCGGCAATGTTCTGGTGCACCGTCACCACGCCGGCGCGAATGGCTTCTGCAGGAGTGGCCGGTTGAAAGGGCTTTCCGTCGAGGGTGATTTCGCCTTCATCGAGGCTGTAGACGCCGCTGACGATCTTCACCAGCGTCGACTTGCCGGCGCCATTGGCGCCCATCAGCACCGTCACCTCACCCGCGTGAAGCTCCAGCCCGACCCCGCCAAGCACCTGAATGGGACCAAAGGATTTCTTCAGGCCCGCAGCGCGGAACACGGCACCCTCGACCATTCATTTCCTCCCAATGACAGGGATGCTATGAAGCGCATCATCAAATGTCAATACGATTGACATTTGACAGATTGGTGAGCTACCCCTTTCATGGTCTTGTCTGGTCCGTCATGCTTGGCGCAGGCAGGCGACGGGAGGAACCGGTGACGAAAGTGATGACATTCGAGGCATTGTCGATCGAGACGCTGGCGTCGCGGCTGGGTGGCACGGAGGCGGTCACCGCACGCATCGGCACCGACACCGGCAAATGGAAAGTACGCGAGGTTGGCGACGGCAATCTCAATCTCGTCTTCATCGTCGAGGGCGACAAGGGCAGCGTGGTCGTCAAGCAGGCACTGCCTTATGTACGGCTCGTCGGCGACAGCTGGCCGCTGCCGCTCAAGCGGTCCTTCTTCGAATATCACGCGCTGACAAGACAGGAAGCCCGCGCCGGCAAGGGCACGGTGCCCGCGATCTACCATTTCGACGAGGCGCAGGCGCTGATCGTCATGGAGTATCTGTCGCCGCACATCATCCTGCGCCGGGCGCTGATCGAGGGGCGCACCCCGCCGAAGATCGCGCGCGACCTCGGCCTGTTCATGGCCCGCACGCTGTTCCGCGGCTCCGACTTCCATATGAAGGCGCGGGCGCGCAAGGAGGATCTGGCGCTGTTTGCCGACAATGCCGAGCTTTGCGACATCACCGAAAACCTCGTCTTCACCGATCCCTATTTCGAAGCGGCGATGAACCGCCACACAACGCCGCAGCTCGACGGCATCGTCGCCGAGTTGCGCGCCGACCGCGATCTTAAGGTCGAGGCGCAGAGGCTGAAGCATCTCTTCGCGGCCAATGCCGAGACGCTGCTGCATGGCGATCTCCACTCGGGCTCCATCATGGTGACCGACGAGGACATGCGGATCATCGATCCCGAATTCGCCTTCTATGGGCCAATGGCATTCGATGTCGGTATGCTGCTGGCGAATTTCTGGATGGCGTTCTTCTCGCAACGCGGCCACGAGCAGGACGGCAATCGCGAGGCTCAGCGCGCCTATCTGCTCGGCGTGATCGTCGAGACATGGTCGGTCTTCCGCACCGAATTCGCGCATCTGTGGCGCACAGAACGCAGCGGCATGCTCTACGCCAAAAGCCTGTTCGAAGATCGCGGCGATGTCTTCGGCAGCGAGCAGGCGCTCGATCATGTGCTGCACGGCATCTGGACCGACATGCTGGGCTTTGCCGGCGTCGAGATCCACCGCCGCATTCTCGGCCTCGCCCACAATGCCGATTTCGAGGCCATCGAGGACGAGGATCTGCGCGCGGCCAGCGAGACGAAGGCGCTGAAGTTCGGCCGGCATCTCGTCGTCAATCGCCGCCACATCCACAGCCTCGATGAAATCAATGCGCTGGCCGGTCTGATCGAAAAGGAGAAAGTCGCGTGAATGTCGGAGACCGCCACTACCGGACGATCTGGCTGAATGAAGACGACCGCTCGGTCGACATCATCGACCAGCGCTGGCTGCCGCATGATTTTCGCATCGAGACTGTCGGTACAGTGGACGGAATTGCCAGGGCTATCCGCGACATGTGGGTGCGCGGCGCGCCGCTGATCGGCGTGACGGCGGCCTACGGCATGGCCTTGCAGACGCTTGACGACCCGTCCGACGCAGCCCTTGATGCCGCCTGGGAAAAGCTCCATGAGACGCGGCCGACCGCGATCAACCTGCGCTGGGCGCTCGATGAAATGCGCAATCTGCTGCGGTCGCTGCCCGCGGCCGAGCGGGCCAAGGCTGCCTACAAGCGCGCCGCCGAAATCGCCGACGAGGATATCGAGCTCAACCGCGGCATCGGCCGCAACGGGTTGGAGATCATCCGCGCGATTGCCGCAAAAAAGAAGCCCGGCGAGACCGTCAATATCCTGACGCACTGCAATGCCGGCTGGCTGGCAACCGTCGACTACGGCACCGCCACCGCGCCGATCTATCTGGCAGCGGAGAAGGGCATTCCGGTCCACGTCTATGTCGACGAAACGCGCCCGCGCAATCAGGGCGCACAGCTCACGGCGTGGGAGATGGTCGGCCACGGCGTGCCACACACGCTGATCGTCGACAACGCCGGCGGGCACCTGATGCAGCGCGGCGCAGTGGACATGGTCATCGTCGGCACCGACCGCACTACGGCGGACGGCGACGTCTGCAACAAGATCGGCACCTATCTCAAGGCGCTTGCTGCGCGCGACAATGACGTGCCGTTCTACGTCGCGCTGCCGTCGCCTACCATCGACTGGACCGTCGGCGACGGCCTGAAGGAAATCCCGATCGAAGAGCGCTCGGGCGACGAGGTTTCGCTGGTCTGGGGCAAGACGGCTTCGGGCGAAATCGCGCAAGTGCGGGTTTCACCAGAGGGCACGACGGCCGGCAACCCGGCCTTCGACGTGACCCCGGCGCGGCTGGTCACCGGCCTGATCACCGAGCGCGGCGTCGCCAAGGCCTCGCGCGAAGGCCTGCGCGAACTCTTTCCCGAACGGCGGGGCTAAGCACGCCGAAGGCTCTGCTCGATATTCGCCGACGCGTTGGCCGCATGCCGCGCCGCGCGCCTTCGCGTTCATGCGTGGCCCGATCAGGCTGATCACGATCGCGGCGGTCGGCCTGATGTGCGGTCAATGCGCGCAGCACGTCGATGATCCTGTCGCCAGAAACGGGCACTCAACTCCTCCCCGAGGCCATACAGCCGAAGCGGCAGTCTGCCGCTCTTGTGTTTGACCGAGCCTCGCCGGTAAATGGCTGTGCTTGCCGTGCCACCTTCTCGAAGATTTTCGGCCGCGATTTCGGCGCTGAGGACCAGCTTGCGCGGCTGCGGCGCAATGCCGTCGACATGGTCGTCCGTTTTGCGACGCGCAGCGAAAACCTTGAGGAGTGATGGCGGCTCGGCTGGTTTTGCATCGCTGCGGGATGCATTTGTGCAGGCGTTGTTCTAGACGAACTGGTTCGTACTTTTATTCGGAGACTTTTGCATGATGAAGACGTCGATAGCGACGGTATCGATATCGGGCGATTTCGGCGAGAAGCTTGCGGCGATTGCGGCGGCGGGCTTCGACGGCATCGAAATATTCGAAAACGACTTTCTCGCTTTCGACAGTTCGCCGCGCGATGTGGGGGAGATGGTGCGCGATGCCGGGCTGGAGATAACGCTGTTCCAGCCGTTCCGCGACTTCGAAGGCCTGCCCGAGCCGCAGCGCGGCCGCGCCTTCGACCGGGCCGAGCGCAAGTTCGATGTCATGCAGGAGTTGGGCACGGACCTGATGCTGGTCTGCTCCAGCGTCTCGCCGGTTTCGCTCGGCGGCATCGACCGCGCGGCGGCTGATTTCTTCGAGCTGGGCGAGCGGGCGGCAAAGCGGGGGCTGCGCGTCGGCTATGAGGCGCTCGCCTGGGGCCGGCACGTCCACGACCATCGCGACGCCTGGGAGATCGTGCGGCGCGCCAATCACCCCAACATCGGTATCATCCTCGATTCCTTCCACACGCTGGCGCGCAAGATCGATGTGGGGTCGATCCGTTCGATTCCGAAGGATAAGATCTTCATCGTCCAGCTTGCCGACGCACCGGCCATCGACATGGATTTGCTCTACTGGAGCCGCCATTTCCGCAACATGCCGGGCGAGGGCGACCTGCCGGTCAAGGATTTCATGCGCGCGGTCGCTGCGACAGGCTATGACGGCTATCTTTCGCTGGAGATATTCAACGACCAGTTTCGTGGCGGCTCGGCCAAGTCGATCTCCGTCGACGGCCACCGCTCGCTCGTCTACCTGATGGACCAGGTGCGGCGCGAGGAGCCCGACATTGCGCTCGCCACGCCGGATATTCCCGACCGGGTCGGCGTTCATGGCGTGGAGTTCGTCGAGTTCGCGGCCGACGAGACTGATGCGGCGAGCTTGGCGACGATGTTTGGCGCGCTGGGTTTCCATAGGGAAGGCCGTCATGTCTCCAAGAACGTGACGCTCTACCGGCAGGGCGGCATCAATCTGGTCATCAACACCGAGCGGGAGAGTTTTGCCCATTCCTCCTTCACCGTGCATGGCACTTCGGTCTGCGCCATCGGGCTGGGTGTGGAAAATGCGCATGCGGCCGTATCGCGTGCGCGGGCGTTGGGTGCCGAACCCTTTGAACAGACGGTTGGGCCTGGTGAACTGACGCTGCCCGCCATTCGTGGCGTCGGCGGCAGCGTGGTTCATTTTGTCGACCGCACGTCGGAACTGGCGCGGGTGTGGGAAGTCGAATTCGTTCCGACCGACGATCCCGTTCCCGCGCGTCCGGTCGGTTTGCAGCAGATCGATCACGTTGGCCAGACGATGGGCCATGACGAGATGCTGACCTGGCTTTTGTTCTACACGTCCATCTTCCGGACGCGGAAGACGCCGATGGTCGACGTCATCGACCCGGCCGGCATCGTGCGCAGCCAGGTCATCGAAAACGACGATGGCTCACTGCGGCTGACCCTCAACGGCGCGGAAAACCGGCGCACGCTTGCCGGCCATTTCATCGCCGAGAGTTTCGGGTCAAGCACCCAGCATCTGGCCTTTGCGACCGACGATATCTTCGCCACGGCCGCCGCGCTGAAGGCGAACGGCTTCGCCACGCTTGCCATCTCGCCGAACTACTACGACGACGTCGAAGCCCGCTTCGGGTTGGAGCCCGAGCTTGCCGACCGCCTGCGCGAGGAGAACATGCTCTACGACCGCGACGAGCATGGCGAGTATTTCCAGCTCTATGCCCCGACCTGGGGCGAGGGCTTCATCTTCGAGATTGTCGAGCGGCGCGGCGGCTACAAGGGCTATGGCGCGGCCAACGCTCCCTTCCGCATTGCCGCGCAGAAGCGGCACATGCGGCCAAGAGGAATGCCCCGGGTCTGAGTTCGGGCAAGGCTCAGAACGCCTCAAGCCAACGCGACGAAAGCGACGAAACAATGCGAGCAAACGTGCCGAAGGGACGGCACATTTGCTCTGAATCCAACGGGCAATTTCAGGCGTCGATGAGCGGCAGGAAGCCGCCATGGACCCGGCGCCTGTTGTCGTAGGGTTCCGCGTCCCCATACATGCGCGGGTCGGCGATCACCTTCTCCCAGCCTGCGTCGCGGACTTCCTTCGATGGCCATTCGATCCAGGAATAGACGACCTTCTCGTCGCCTGCGGCCTTCACCGCGCCCTTGTAGTCGGTGACCTTGCCGTCGGGAATGGCGTCTTCCCAGGTGTCGACGACACGCGTCGCGCCATGTTCCATCAGAACCGGGATAAGCTTGGCCGACAGTTCATGATAGGCAGCCTTATTGCCGGCGGGCACGGGCACCAGCGAGCCATCGACATAGCCCATCTTGCCCTTGGCGTTTTCGTCGAGAACCGACGTGAAGCCACCGAAGATCATGCGCATGCCATCATAGGGCATCGTTGCGCCGAGTTCCTTCATGCGCGGGTCGCTCATGAATTTTTCGTTCGCGGCATCGGCCACTTCCTTCGAAGGATATTCGTGCCAGGCAAAGACGATGATCTCGTCCGGCTTTGCCTTCACCGCGCCCTTGAAGTCGGTGATCGTGCCGTCCGGCACATCGTCGCCCCAGGTCTCGACGACGCGGGTTGCGCCGAATTCCCTGAAGACTGCCGCGGCGTCTGCGGCGTGCTTGCGATAGGCTTCCTTGTTTGCGGCAGGCACCGCAGCGACGCGTCCTTCGATATAAGCCATTCTTCTCTCCTCTTTGTTCGAAGCGGTTTCCTGCACTTGCAGGCCCCTTCACGTGAAAGACGATGCGAATGGCCAAAAAGATTCTCTGGCCTCGAGAATCTTTTTGCGGGCCTCCGGCGTCTTGGTAGCAGGACAAGCATCAGGGAGAACGATGATGGGTTACGCAGTCATTCGCTACAGCGTGAAAGACGGCAGGCTGGAGGAGAACCGCGCGCTGATCGCAGGCGTGTTCGAAGAACTCGACCGGTCCGCGCCGCAAGCGCTGCAATATCTCGCGCTCGAACTGGATGACGGGGAATTCATCCACGTTGTTGGCACGCAGGACGAAAGTGCTGCCTCGCCATTGCCCGGGTTCGCCGCCTTCAAGGCGTTCACGGAAAACCATGCTGAGCGACGCTCTACGCCGGTGATGCGGTCGCAGGCGAAGGTCATGGGCAATTACCGCATGCTTGCAGGGCCGAAACCGACAACCTAGGGTTCCGACCCGGGTGGGGTAAATTGCAGAAAATCGGAAACAGCACGGGACGCAATGAGCTCAACACCGCAGAAACTGGACCGGCCGGCTTTCGAGGCCATGCTGGTCGACCTACGCCCCCGGCTGCATCGCTACTGCGCCCGCATGGCGGGTTCCGTGATCGATGGCGAGGATGTCGTGCAGGAGGTGCTTGCGAAGGCGCTTCAGGCGTTCGACGGCAATGTCACGGTCGAGCAGCCGGAGCAGTGGCTGTTTCGCGTCGCCCACAATGCCGCCCATGACTATCTGCGCCGACGCACCCGGGAAAGATCGCGCATGAGCGAGGCCGACATATCGATGATCGAGGATCCATCCGGTGCCGCCGACAGCCGGCATGTCGCCCAGATCGGCCTTCGCACTTTCATGCATCTCTCCGTGCAGCAGCGCAGCGCCGTGATCCTCGTCGACGTGCTCGGCCTCAGCCTGCATGAAGCCTGCGAGGCGACCGGCGCGACGCTTGCCGCAACGAAAGCGGCATTGCATCGCGGGCGGGCACAGCTTCGCCTGCTGGCGCAGGAGCCGGAAGAGGTCGTCAAGCCGACGCTGGGCGCCGACGACGAGCGGCGCCTTCGCCGCTATGTCGACCTGTTCAACGCACGCGACTTCGACGCGGTGCGGGCGCTCGTCGGCGAGGATATTCAGCTTGAAGTCGTCAACCGCACCCGCATGCGCGGCAAGGCGCAGGTGTCGAACTATTACGGCAATTACAGCCGCGCCGACGACTGGGCCCTGTCGCTCGGCTTCGTCGATGGCCGGCCGGCCATCCTCATCCGCGATCCGCAGGCGCCGGACGCCGGCGTGCGCGGCTTCATGCTGCTTGAATGGCTCGGCGAGAACGTCGCGAACATCCGCGATTTCCGCTACGCGACCTATGTTTTGGCCGACGCGGATATCCAGCCGCTTGACGGCTGACCCGTAGCCAGCGCCTGAGTGAGCCATCCAGCCCGGTCCGGCGCTTTTGCGCTAGATGCGCTGGCCGAAAAAATCGCGCTTTGCGGTCTCGTCGACCAGCCGGAGCTTGCCCAGATTGCGCAGCAGACGGCGGGGCCGCTTGAGCGCTTCCCAGCTCAGGAAATATTTGACCAGGATGCCGGGCGCCTTGCTGTGCGAACCCGCATGGGCAACACGGTAGACGGCGCCACGGAACGGCAGCGTTCCCAATGGCGTGCCGCGCTGCGCGAGAATGTCGGCGATGCGGACATGGCTGCCCAGCATCGTCTTGATCCAGTCGAGCGAGGCATCCTCGAAGCTTTCCGGCAGGCCATAGAGATCCGAGCGGACGATCAATGACGTTCCGCAGAGATGGTTGAACTCGTCATATCCCAGCAGCAGTTTGCCGCCATCGTCCCAGATATAGCCGCGGTCGATCGCCCATCCGTTCGCGTTGGGATTCTCCGACGCATATTGGACGATGCCGGCATTCACAAAATCATCGTCGTCGACGATCATGAAGAAGCGGCTGTCGCGCGCGCGCAGCATGCCCATCAGCACCCGGCGCCCCTTGTCGGCGCGGAAGGCGTCGTAGACAGCCTCGATGTCGGCCTTGTCGATTTCGTGAAGATTGTTTGGCGGAAACGTCACGCGCTCCACCTCGAAGCGCTCCGGCAAATCGGGTAGATCGGCGCCCTCATTCGCCACGATGATGCCGCGCCAATCTCCATTGGTCTGGTTCGAGATCGAGGCCATGGTCTGGGTAAGGTTCGCCTTGAGAAGGCTCCAGTCGCGGGCATTGTCCTGATGGCGGACCGGAATGATGAAGGTGACCGTGGTCATCGGATTTCACCTCCGCGGATATCTGTTCGCATGACACACGACCTCATGCGGCGGCTCCGAGCCCGGCCTGACTGCGCGCCCAGGCGATCCCGTCGTCGAGCGATTCCGCCTTATAGGACAGGTCCGTCCCGCCGGAGAAAGCGTTCATGAAACGGCGCACCTTGCCGTAGCTGTTGTCGAGGACGGCATGCGGCCGGCCAAGCAGCAGCGCGCAGATGTGGACATGCAGGCGGTCGGTGACGATCGCCTGCCCCCGCGAAATCTGCCGGATGCCGCGCCGGAAGCGGTTGTGCGCGGCAGCGTTGAGCTTGGCGCCGCGGATCCGCTCGGGATCCAGCGAAACGACTGCCTTCGCTGCACCGAGCGCCTTGGCGATGCGAACGGGGGTGCGGGATTCGCTGATCCAGTCCTCCACCGGGACATCGGGATAGGCGGAAAAATCGTAATTCGAGGCCTTTTCCTGATCCGCCCGCAGCATCGCCAGCACCGGAAATTCGGTTGCAGCCAGCGGCTGGATCGGGCCGATGCCGAACGCCATGTCCGGGCAGAGATGTACGCGGCAATCGAAGTGCTTTTCGGCGAACGCCTTTGATTCCTCGTCGCGCACGAGCAGCACGAAGTTCTTGTGCTTTGCGATCGCCCGCGCCATCCGATCGGAGTGGGCTTGCGACTTGTAATGAATGGACTGCGGCAGTTGCACGACCAGACGGCCGGGCCAGCGCTCCAGGATGCTCTCGCGAAGCTCCTGATGCCCCGACCAGATATCACCGAACGTTCCACCGCCGGTGATGAGAATCGGCCCGGACGGGGCCGCATCGTTCAGCTTCTCGTGTGAGTGGTCCTGCAGCGACGATATGTAGGTAGGCGCCTTGTCGAACCGGGAAGAGAGATAGGCCATCTGACCCAGCCAGATCGCGGAATCGCCGACATTCTTGTAGTCGGGGAAATCGACCATCGCCACCGGCTCGTCGCCGGAGACATAGTCCTTCAGGCAATCGTGGATCATGTCCTGCAATTCGGCGATCAGGACCAGATTTGATTTCGAGGTCATTTTCTCATTCTCCATCTGGCGTGCAAGCCGTGCATGCGGCGGGAAATTGCAGCGTAGCCTTCAAGCGGGGCGAACTCTCGACAGGATTTTGCCAAGGATCTTCTGGATCTCCATCTCGGGGCCGGGCGGTCGCTTCATCAATATCCAGAGCAGCAGGCTCGACCCGCAATACAAAGCGCCCCCCAGCGTCACCAGGAGCGCCAGTTGCTGCACGAGCATCATCTTGTCGGCCGTGTGGCCCAGATAGCGCGCGGCGAGCGTAACGCCTGCCGCCATCACCACGACGCTCGCAAGCGCGCGCACATTCGCCGAGAGTTGTTTCAGCACCGTGACGCCGATGAAGCGCTTGACGAGGATCATGTTGACGAGCGCGTTGAACAGGCCGGTGAACACGCGGCCGATGACGATGCCCGGAAGTCCGTAGAGCAGCAGGCCGATGACCATGATCGGAACCCGGACCAGCAGCATCTGCGTATCGCGGATGAACAGCAGGCGCGTTTCGCCCTTTGCCATGCCCAGCGGCTGCACCAGCGAGCCCAGCGTCTGGAGCGCGAAGACCGAGGCGAGCGACTGGATGACGAACACGATCGGCACCCATTTCTCCCCCAGCGCGAGCCTGACCAGCGGATCGGCGACCACCGCGACCCCAATGCCGGCGGGAAGCGCGATCGCGGCGACAAGTGCCTGCACGCGCTGATAGGCGGCGGCAAGGCGCGGCGGATCGTGGCTGATGCTGGAGAAGCCGGGATAGATCGTCTGCGTCAGCGGCGCGGTCGCTTCGCGCGTCGGCATCATGGCGAGGTTGCTGCCGACCGAATAATAGCCGAGCGCCGTTCCACCGAGCATCTTGCCGACCAGCAGATAATCAAACCGCCAGTTGAGCGTATTGACGATTTGGCCGGCTGTGAGCCACGCAGAGAAGGAAAAGAATTCCCGCATATGCTGGAAGGTGACCCTCGGCCGGAATGGCAGCACGAGATAGGAGACGATGACGTTCGTCGCCTGTGTCACCAGCGTGCCGATCACCAGCGCCCAATAGCTGTGATAGATCATCGCGATTGCAACTGCGGCGATGAAGCCTGTGAATTTCTGCGAGACGCTGAGAACGAATTCCTGCCAGAAGATCAGGTCGCGCTGAAGCAATATCCGGCGCGGATTGATCAGGCCGCCCATGAACATGCTCAGGCCAAGCGCGAGCATGACGCCGGTAAGCCTCGGCTCTTCGAACAGGATCGATGCCGGATAGGCGCAGACCGCAAAAAGCAGGCAAAGCAGCAATCCGCGCGTGGCGTTGAGCGTCCAGGCGGCACTGAAATGCGACTCGTCGGGTGCCTTGTGGCGAATGAGCGCTTCGGTCAGCGATAGTTCGGTGACGGTGCTGACGATCAGCAGCATCGTCGTGCCCAGCGCGACGACGCCGAAATCGGAAGGCGTCAGGTTCCACGCGAGCACGAAAGTGCTCAGCGTCGCCAGCCCGTTCACGATCGCGCGGGACAGGCTCAGCCACATGCTTCCCTTGATTAGCCGGCCGGTGATGCTCGTCATATGGCGATGGTGATCCTGGTTGAGCGCACCGCGAATCCGATCTTAAATCGATTGATCCTCTTCAGATCGACAGTCGTGAAAGCGATGTCCGCCGGTATCAAACCGTACTCCAATCAGGATTGAACGCGGCGGCAATCCGCGCGTCGGGTACTCGTGCACTCAGCTGACGGTGCTTGCCGATCACGTCGCTGATCGCGCTGCAGCAATTTAATTGCCGCTATGCTGCACTGCAATAGGCGCGCGATCACGCTTGATTTCAGGCGTTTTCCATCGGGCCAGTAGAGGCGAGATGAGGACGGCGACCAGCTTGTCGTTGGTCGTCGGCCCGGCCTGGCAGGGCGTCTCGCCATGGTTCCGACGGCGGTCAAAGTGTTTTCAGGCGACAGGTCCACATTGTTGTCATGTAATTGAAAACATGGCCGCATTGCGGGCTGCTCGTCTTCAACAAGTGTGCCGAAACCGGGAATCAAGCGTGCTTTGAAACCAGGATCGACAAGAATTGATCCGGCATTTGAAGAGGCCCCGCGTCCGATTGTCTCAATCTGTTCGGAGCGGGAACTCGGGGCATGAATCCACCAGATGTCTTGCACGCAGCGCACAATGCCGTCGAGACCGGGCTGTGCCATCACGCTTGCCGCAGCTTCCGATCCCAGGCCGTCTCTGATTTCTACACCACGAAGAAATCCGCGTTGGTCGGCGCAAGGCCGGCGCTGAGTGTTGCAAACTGGACCGCTCCGCCGCCGGCATTGCCGTTTGAATCGTAGGTCAGGGCACCGGTGGTTGGATCGTAGATGATGCGGTCGTCGGCATCTTGCGCGGCCGAGCCGATGTGGAAGGCGTCTGCGGCCAATGCGCCGAGCGTGGTAAATGCCGTGAAGATCGCATTCTCAAGGTTGATCGCGTCGTCGAGCACCGAAAAGTCAGTGATGGTGTCGACATTGCTGACGGCATTGAGCGCTGCGTTGAACAGGAAGGTGTCGCTGCCGTCTCCTCCGATCAGCGTGTCGTTGCCGAACCCGCCTGCCAGGGTGTCGTCGCCCGCGCCGCCAGCGAGCGTGTTGATCCCGGTGTTGCCGGTCAGGATGTTGGCAAGGCCGTTGCCGCTGCCGTTCAAATTGCCCGTGCCGGTCAACGTCAGGTTCTCGATGTCGCCCTTGAAGATCGTGGCGTTGGAGAGCGATACCGAATAGCCCGATCTTACCGTGTCGATGCCGCCGGAAGCGACTCCCTGCGAATCGGCAACACTTTCGTCGACGCGGTCATCGATGCTGTCGATGACATAGGTGTCGTTGCCCGACCCTCCGTACAGCTTGTCGCCCTCGGCGCCGCCATCGAGGAGGTCATTGCCGCTGTCGCCGTAAAGCTTGTCGCGGCCGCTGCCGCCGTCGAGCGTGTCGTTGCCGAGGTCGCCGACGAGCCAGTCATTGCCGCCAAGACCTTTGAGGACGTTGGCTTTCTGGTCGCCCGACAGCGAGTCGCCCGAAGCCGATCCGTCGACATTCTCGATGTTGAGCAAAGCGTCGTCAGGACCGTCGCCGTCGTCTGCGCGTCCGGCCCAGAGAGACACCGACACGCCGATGTTGGAATTGCCGTACGTCGCCGTGTCGATGCCGGCGCCGCCGTCAAGCCGGTCGCCGCCGAGGCCACCCTCGAGACTATCGTTTCCGGCCCCGCCATAGAGCTCGTCGTTGCCGTCGCCACCCTTCAGCGTATCGTTGCCGGCTTCGCCGAAGAGACTGTCGTTGCCAGCGCCTCCGGTCAGCGTGTCTTCGCCGTCGCCGCCCCACAGTTGATCGTCGCCGAAGCCGCCGTCGAGAACGTCGGCGCCACCGAGACCGTGGATCACGTCGTTGCCGCCATTGCCGCGCAGCAGGTTGTAGCCGTCATTTCCCGAGAGTTCGTCGTTGTAGAAGGAGCCTTCGACCGCCTCGATGCCGGCCAGCCGGTCATGCGTGGTGCCACCGGCAGCCATCGCGGTACCGGCCACGAGATCGACCGTGATGGCCGCCCCGGAGCGAACATAGTCGGCGGTGTCGAAACCATCGCCACCGCTCAGCTTGTCGCCGTCTGCATCGCCGATCAGCCGGTCCTGACCTGCCCCGCCGACGAGCGTGTCCACGCCGGCATCGCCCCAGAGATCGTCGTCGCCTTCGCCACCCTCCAGCCGGTCGTCGCCATTGCCGCCCTGGATCACGTCATTGCCGTTGAGGCCGACGAGCAGGTCGTTGCCGCCGAACCCCAGGATCTGATCGGGATCGTTGGTGCCGTATAGCGTGTCGTCATTATCGGTGCCGGGAATGTATGCCATGGCGAATATCTCCTCTTGATCTGCGACGCTGTGTGGAGAACCTGGTTGCCTGGGGCTGGCCTTCGGGCCAACGCTGACCGCGAAGTCGCGGATGCTCATGTTCACCACTGTTCCTACACGCGGGGTGTGACAGTTTTTTTGACTGTTCCGTTTCGGCTATTGATGGAGCAGAGCGTCAGGCGCTCAGTCGTCCCCATTCGCGGGCAAGGCTGCTGGCAGCGCGATCGAGCGCTTCCTCTGAAAGGATACCTTTGTTGCGCGCGAAGTTTTCGAACGCCTCGCGCACATCTGCCGCGGTTCTCTCGCCATTGATGGCCTTGCGGCAAACCTCAAGAGCACCGTGATAGTCGAGGTCGGGAATGCCGTTCCATTCGAGCAGGATATCGTAGGCGTCCAATACGGTTTCGACATCGCGGGGAAAGCCAAGGCCGACGAAGATTGACAGCTGCTGGTCGAATTTGTGAGCGATCATGGGCTCGTAACTCCTTGCTTGATGCCGCTGTTTCAGCCGCAGAAGTGGGCGAGACCAAGATTCGCTTCGTCACAAATGAAGAAAGAGCGATGGGTGAACGTGAACACGCAGGCACAGGATTGGGAACAGGAGCCGCTATTCCTCAGGCCAGGCGGCGCGATTTCTCGCGGCCCATTCGGCAATCTTCGGTGAATGAACCGGCAAGGGCCGGATCGCCGGCGAACAGGCGATACTCCGCCTCTGAAATCGCGTAGTAGGCTTCGAATTCAGCCGCCCTGAACGCTTCGCTTATGGGTGTCGAGAGATAGAAGCCTCCGGTCTCGTTATCGATGCCGAGACTGAAAATCTGTGCTCGAAAGACATGGGTATCCGTGAAACGAGGCATGGCGAACGTATATCAACCTACCTGTGGATTCACAGCGTCCAGTGCTTGGCCAGTGTCCGGGGCGTATGCATGTTGCCGTAGAGATAGGCCCAGAATTCGGAACGTCGCTCGCGGGGCACGGTCTTCCAGACCGCATCGACGGCCATGTCGCCACACCAGTAGGCGTAGACGAAAGGCGCGCGCAGGTCGTGGCCGAGGAAGGCCAGCCGCGAGCGCGCCGTGACCTGGTCCTGAAAGCCGCCTGTGGCAACAACCGGCACGATCTCGTCTAGCGACTTGCCTTGCGCGTGCATCATCCAGGCGGCATTGCAACGTAGCGCGCTCCGCAGGCGCTGCAAGGCGATGCCGAGTTCGTCCTCCGGGCCTTCAATCCAGTCGAGGAAGGCAAGGCCATTGTCGGCTATGCCTTCGAACAGCGCGCTGCTGGCCGAACTGGTGACCACCTGCGCACCATCCAGCGGCATGCGGCCTTCAGCCACGTAACGCTCGCGCAGCGCCAGATGCACGAGATGCCCCGGAAACACCTCATGCGTGGCGAGGTGTTTCAGCGCAAACCGGGTGTAGGGAAAATCTAGGTTCATCAGAACCTTGCGGGCCGGATAGTCGCAATAGGCGGAAAACGGGGTGGCGCGCACGCCCTCCGGCTCCATCCACTGGTCGTCCATCGGGTACATGGTCGCGGTCACCCGGTGGCGGGCCTCAAGCGTCAGCTCGCGCATCGTCTCCAGCACCGCCTCGACCGGCACCCGCACCTTCGCCTCCCAGCGCGCCAGGTCTTCCGCCAGCCCGCCGCCGGAAAAGCCCATTTCGTCGAGTTTTTCGCGGATCGTCGTGCGATAGCCATCGAGGACCACATCGCCGATCAACTGCGTGTCGACGCGGATCTGCCGGCGGACACGATCGGCGAAGGAAATTTCTTCCTCACTGAAGGTGGCAATGAGGGCGAGCAGCGAGTCGATCATCTCCGCCAGATAGTCGCGCCTGAGCGCGCTTTCGGCTTCGCTATCAAGCCGCTTCTGCAGGGAGGTGAGGGCCTCGATGGCCTCGCGGTAGTTGCTCAAGGTGCGCGGCTCTACAGGCGCTACCGCCACCGGAATGAGCCCCTCGCGGTCGAGAAAGCCGTCGCTGCGCGGCGTGGCGCGATAGAGTTGATCGATGCCGGCAGTAAGCTCGGCCAGTTCATTGCCCAGTTTCATGAGACCTCCCGAGTCTTGAATGCCGCCGCTATTGGTGGCCGGCGACCGGCTTTGGCTGGTATGGCGCTTCCATCGCGGCGACATCCTCGTCGCTCAGCTTCACCTCCAACGCGGCAATGGCATCGTCGAACTGGTGCAGCTTGGAGATGCCGACGATGGGCGCGGTGATGCCGGGCCGGCTCGCGACCCAGGCGTAGGCGATCTGCGCCGGCGGCCGGCCATGCCGCTCCGCAACCTTGCGGACGGCGGCGATCACCGCCTCGTCCTGCTCCCTCGAGCGATCGTAAAGCGCGCCGGCGGTCTTGTCGGTCTGCGCCCGCGTGGAGCTGGCCGCATCGCCGGTCCGTCCGGCAAGCCGTCCGCGGGCAAGCGGGCTCCATGGGATGACGCCGATACCCTCCGAGCGGCACAGCGGCAGCATTTCGCGCTCTTCCTCGCGATACATCAGATTGTAATGCGGCTGCATCGACACGAAAGGCGCCCAGCCATTGGCGCGCTGCATGCCGAGCGCCTTCATGAACTGCCAGGCATGCATGGACGACGCGCCGAGATAGCGCACCTTGCCCGCACGGACGACGTCGTCGAGCGCATCGAGCGTCTCCTCCAGCGGTGTTTCGTAGTCGAAGCGGTGCAGCTGATAGAGGTCGATATAGTCGGTGCCAAGGCGCTTGAGGCTGCCATCGACGGCCTCGAATATGTGCTTGCGCGACAGGCCGCGGTCGTTGGGGTCCTTGCTCATCGGATTGTAGAGCTTGGTTGCCAGCACGAGCTTGTGGCGCGGCTGGCCGGCCAGCACGCGGCCGACCACCTCTTCGCCTGCGCCCAGCGAATACATGTCGGCCATGTCGAAGAAGTTGATGCCGAGTTCGACCGCCTTGTCGATGATCGGTCGCGATCCGGCTTCGTCCTGCACCCAGGGCGCCCAGTCGGGTGAACCAAAAGTCATGCAGCCCAAAGCCAGGCGCGACACTTTGAGGCCGGTTCGACCTAGGTTGATATATTCCACTAGAACACCCTTCTTGCAGTCATAAGCTCGCCTTCGGCCATAAGGAATTCGTGGCCCATGGCGTCGTTTCAGCCCCAAAAGCCTTATTTCCTCGGGCATAACTGCATAGAATTTCGGCGAATGCAAACCGTGTTCAAAAAAATCCCAGACCCTATTGCGCTCAGAAAATCAGGTGTTACGGTTAAGTGTACTGAACTGGTAGAACACATGTTTCCCATTGACGCCTCCAGTATCGACAAGTCGCTGCCCGTTCCGGTGGGCACGCAGCTCCATGGCCTGCTGAGCTATACGCTTGCCTTTGGCGACATGCCCTACGGCACCAAGCTGCAGTCCGTTCGCCAGCTCGCAGCCGAGCTCGGCATTGCGCCTATGACCGTCAGCCTGGTCTATCAGCAGCTGCGCGACGCCGGCCTGATAGAGATGCGCCAGGGGCTTGGCGCCTTCACCACCCGCGATCCGCGCATGCAGTCGGACGACAAGCTGCCGATCAACGCGCTGCGCAGCGACATCGAGGCGATCATCGCCAAGGCCGAGGCCCTGGGTGTGTCGCCGATGGCGCTGGTCTCGATGATCAACGCCCGCGCGCAGCTGCGTCGTCCAGGTGCCGCTCTTTCGATTGTCTTCGTCTGCATATTCGAGGGTCCGGGGCGCGACTATGTCGAGCAGATCCGCCCCAAGCTGGGTGCCGGCGACACCGTGCAGCTTGTGACGCTCGATAGCCTGAGCAATCCCGGCCCGGAGCGGGAAGCCTGCATCAAGGCCGATCTGGTCCTTACCTTTCTTCATCGCGAGGCAGAGGTGCGATCGCTGGTTGGCGCGGCCAACATACTGAGCCTTCGCTTTATCCCGTCACAGCGCACCCGGCAGAACCTCGCAGGCCTCGATCCGCGCGCCCGCGTTGCCGCGGTCACCCATTTTCAGGAATACATCGCGATCATGCGTCCCAGCGTGCGCGAGTTCGCGCCGCATGTCTCGGATATCCGGGTGACATGGTCGTCCGCGCCGGATTTGCGCGAGATCATCGCCGGTTGCGACACTGTGATCTATGCCTCCGGCGCCGACCATGTCGCCGACCTGGTGCCGACCAATGTGTCCTGTTTCGAATACCGCCACGCGCCCGATCCGGGCGCGCTGGAAAATGCGCTGATCCCGCATCTCGCCGAGCTTCGGCAGATGAAGATCGCGCAGGACGCCGGCTCTCAGCCCGGCGCGCCATCGGCAATGCCAGTCATTGCCTGAAAGCCGTCTCGCAAAACAAAAAAAGGGGAACAAAAAATGAAGAAACTTCTATTGACCACCAGTGCAGTTCTGGCTCTGGCGTTGGCTGCGATCCAGCCGTCGATGGCCCAGGATGGCAAAGCCATCGTCATCGGCACCGACGTCGATGCCGGCACCCTCGATCCGCGTCTTGCCCGCGATACCACGGCCGCCCGCGTCGGCGATCTTATCTATGCCGGTCTGGTCCACATCACGCCGAAGCTCGAGCCGGTGCCGGACCTTGCCGAGAGCTGGGAGAACCCGGATCCGCAGACCTTCATCTTCAAGCTGCGGCCCGATCTCAAATTCTCCGACGGTTCGCCGCTGACCGCCGACGATGTGGTCTTCACCTATACCACCATCATCGATCCGGCCTTCAACGCGCCGCAGCGTGCGCTGTACTCGCCGATCAAGGCCGTCGAAGCCGTCGATCCGCAGACCGTCAAGTTCACGCTGAGCGCGCCCTATGCGCCGCTGCTGAGCTATCTCGACATCGGCATCGTGCCCAAGAAGCTGGTCGAGGGTGGCGCGGACATCGCCCTCAAGCCGGTCGGCGCCGGCCCGATGAAGCTTGCCTCGTGGAACCGCGGCAGCGAGATCGTGCTTGAGGCCAACGAAAATTACTGGCGCGATGCCGGTAAGGTCGAAAAGGCCACCGTCAAGATCATCGGCGACAATTCTGCCCGCGCGCAGGCTTTCGAAGCCGGCGACCTGGACGTCATCCAGTCGCCGCTGTCGCCGCAGGATATCGAGCGTCTCAAGGCCGACGATCGCTTCGGCAATGTCATCACGGCCGGGCTGGGCGTGAACTATCTCAACTTCAACACTAAGGACCCGCTTCTGGCCGACCCCAAGATGCGCCAGGCCTTCTCGATGCTGGTGGACCAGCAGACGATCGTCAACGACATCTATCACGGCGTCGATCAGGTCGCGCATTCGATCATCCTGCCATCGTCCTGGGCCTATTCGGACAAGATTTCGCAGCCCGGTTTCGACGTGCAGGGCGCGGTCGCCCTGTTCAACGAGATGGGCTGGAAGGACAGCAACGGCGACGGCATCCTCGACAAGGACGGCAAGCCGCTGGAGGTGACGCTCTCCACCCACAGCGAAGACCCCAACCGCGTCCAGACCATCGAATTCATGCAGGCGATGTTCCAGCAGGCCGGCGTGAAGGCGGACGCCAAGATCAGCGACTGGCCGTCCTTCTCGACCAATTACGTGCAAAAGAGCCAGCACCAGATCGCGCTGCTCGGCTGGCTCAACATCGTCGATCCCGACCGGCTGATGTTTGCGCAGCTGACGACGGGCGGCTCGACCAACTGGGGCGGCTACTCCAATCCGGAAGTCGACAAGCTTCTCCAGGCTGGGCGCTCGACGCTCGATCAGGCCGGACGCGCCAAATTCTACCAGGATGCAGCAACCATCCTGGCCAATGACCTACCTTACTTCATCGTCTCGGCCCAGGGCTACCAGCTGTTCTACTCGAAGAAGCTGGGCGAGGTGCAGGCGACGCCACGCGGCAACATGCGCGGGCTGATCGGGCTTGCCGATTGAGCGATGACACCCGCGGTCGGCATCAGCCTTGATGCCGACCGGCTTTTCCAGATTCCAGCGAGATCAGCGATGGCCTTTCATCAAGTCCTCAGCCACGAATACTATGCCAAGGTGCATGCGGACATCCGCGGCCGCATGGACGAAGCCGGCATCGACCTGCTGCTGCTCGATTCCAACGACGACGTGATCTACACGACGGGTTTTTCGCACTACACGACCGAGCGCCCCGTCGTCTTTGCCATCACCCGAACCGGCGCGTTCCTGCTGTTGCCCGAACTCGAGCGCAGCCACGCCGCGCATCAGAACATTGCCGCCGAACCGATCGTCTATTTCGAGTTTCCGGGCGTCGACCGACCCTTCAGCGTTCTGGGCCGAGCCTTCCCCGACATGAAAGGCACGGTTGCCTACAGCCACGCCATTTCACTGGCCCGTGTCGGGCAGATCGAGGCGGCCTTTCCCAATGCTGCCCGCGTGATCCCGTCCGACATCGTCCAGAAGATGCGGCTGATCAAATATCCCGACGAGATTGTGCTGCACCGGGAAGCCGCGCGGATTTCCGACGAGATGGTCACTGCAGGCGTCGGCCTCATCGCTGAAGCCATGCATAAGGGTGGCACGCTGCCGAGCGAAATCGAGATCGAATCCTTCGTTTCGCGCCATGCCATGAAGATCATGCATGAGGACCATGCCGATGTGATGCTGGTGCAGGGACTGGCGAGCGGGCTGGTCTATTCCGGCGCACGTTCCGCCTTTCCGCACGGCATGCCCACCGGCAATCCAGTGAAGCGCGGAGAAAGCATCATCCTGTCGCTCGGCTGCCGCGTCGGCGGACGTGCTGCCGAAAGCGAGCGGACCCTGTTCATTGGCGAACCGACCGCACAGCAGCAGGATCACTATGCCGTCGCGTTCGAGGCGCAGCGGATGGCTACCGCCGCACTGATTGCCGGTCACACCTGTGCCTCCGCCGACAATCTGGCACTCGCCTATATCCGCGACAGCGGCATGAGCGACTATCTGCTCCACCGCGTCGGCCACGGCATGGGCGTGATGTTCCACGAGCCGCCATGGGTCGAGGCGGGCGACCAGACCATCCTGACGCCCGGCATGATCACCTCCAGCGAACCGGCGATCTTCGTGCCCGATTTTGCCGGATATCGCATCGCCGACACCGTCCTGATCACCGCGGAAGGGCCAGACTCCATGACCCATTATCCGCGCCGCATCGAAGACGTCGTGATCGGCTGACCGGGATGATCGCCGTCCTTCAACCGACCAACCAAGGGGAGCCGACGACATGATCGCCTATGTAGTCCGCCGGCTGCTGATGCTGATCCCGATGGCCATCGGCATGGTCATCGTCACCTTTGGCCTGCTGCTGCTCATCCCCGGCGACCCGGCAGCCGTTCTCCTGGGACAGGACGCCACGCCGGAGGCCATCGTCAATCTGCGTAATAGCCTGGGCCTGAACGATCCCTGGTATATCCGCCTGTGGGAGTATTTCGTCGCGCTGCTGCATGGCGATATGGGCCGCTCCATCTTCCAGAACCAGCCAGTGTCGGAAATCATCCTCGGCCGCCTCGGTCCGACGATCGAGCTCGCCGTCGTCTCTCTCCTGCTGGCCGCGATCATCGGGCTCACGCTTGGGGTCTATGCCGCCATCCGACAGGGCTCGTGGGTCGACACCGTCACCATGCTTTTCGCCCAGATCGGCGTTTCGATGCCGGTCTACTGGCTTGGCCTGCTGCTGATGCTTCTGTTTGCGGTGAAGCTGGGTTGGCTGCCGGCGATCGGCCGGGGCGTGCCACTGCATGAGGCCTTGTTTGCCGCTTTCAGCGGCCGGCCGCAGGTGCTCTGGGATTCGCTCAGCCACATTGCCTTGCCGGCACTGGCGCTGGCCGCCAATTCGGCTGCCATCATTTCCCGGCTGGTGCGCGCATCGATGCTGGAAGTGCTGCGCGAGGATTTTGTCCGTACCGCCTACGCCAAGGGATTGCGCCGTCACCGTGTCGTCGTCCGCCATGCCCTGCGCAATGCGCTTCTGCCGGTGCTGAGCATCATCGGCCTGCGCTTCGGCGCGCTGCTGGGTGGTGCGGTCCTGACCGAGAGCATCTTCGCCTGGCCGGGGCTCGGCCAGTTGACCATCGCGGCGATATCGCAACGCGACCTGCCGCTCATCCAGGGCATCGTGCTGACCTTCGCCATCATCTTCGCGCTGGTCAATCTGGTGGTCGATCTCCTCTACGCCGCGGTCGATCCGCGCATCCGCCTGAGCTGACCGTCATGCGCATCCCCAAACCCCTCAGGAACACGTCTTTCGTCGTCGGCGCGGTGATCTCGCTCGTCGTCATCCTGTGCGCCGTCTTTGCTCCCTATGTCGCGACCCATGGCGTCGAGCAGATGGACATGCGCAACCGTTTTGCCGGTCCGTCAGTTAATCACTGGCTCGGCACCGACAATTTCGGCCGCGATCTCTGGTCCCGCACCGTTTTCGGCGCGCGCGTGTCGCTGACAATCGCCGTGATCTCGGTGTTCTGTTCGACGCTCATCGGCACGGTGGTCGGGCTGGTCGCCGGCTATTTCGGCGGCTGGGTCGATCAGGTGTTGATGCGCATCACCGATATCTTTCTCGGCTTCCCGGCGATCGTGCTGGCGTTGGCCATTGTCGCGGTGCTCGGCCCCGGCGTGCTGAATGTCTCCATCGCCATCATCGTCGTCGCGTGGACCGAATATGCCCGCGTCGTGCGCTCGACCACGCTGGTGTTGCGCGAGCAGAACTATGTGCAGGCGGCACGCGCACTCGGTGCCAGTCCGGCGCGCATTCTGTTCAGGGAAATCCTGCCCAACGCATTGGGGCCGATCATCGTGCTTGCCTCGCTGGGGCTTGGCACGGCCATCATCGCGGAATCGGCGCTGAGCTTCCTCGGTTTCGGCCTGCCGCCGCCCACGCCGACCTGGGGCTGGACGCTGTCTTACGGCACCAAGTTCATGCGCGATGCGCCCTGGCTCTCCATCATCGCCGGTGCGGCCATCATGATCACCGTGCTCGGTTTCAATCTCCTCGGCGACGGGCTGAGGGACATTCTCGATCCACGCCAGCTTTCGCGTGGCGAGGCAAAGGCCGGCAAGGCCAAATAACACTGAAGGAATAATCGTATGGTCAAGTCGATCAACCAGCTTCGTCCGAAGTTCACCACCCACGCCGACGGCAGCGACGCCGTCCTGTTCATGCACGAACTGGTGGGCGAGCAGGATGGTCCCACCATCGGCATTTCGGCCTCGATCCACGGCAACGAGAACACCGGCTCGCAGGCCATCCTCGAGCTCTTCCGCATCCTCATGGACACGCCGCTCAAGGGCCGCATCCTGCTGCTGCCGGTCGCCAACCCTCACGCCTTTGCCGTCAACGAGCGCTTCTCCACCATCGACAAGGTTGACCTGAACCGCCAGTTCCCCGGCAATCCCAAGGGCACCTACAGCCAGCAACTGGCCCATGCGCTGACCGAGCGGTTTCTCAACGTCATCGACGTCCATATCGACCTTCATTCCGGCACCGACCGCCCGACCGTCGACTATGTCTATATCTGGAATGACGAGAAACTTTCGCGCGCCTTCGGCTCCAAGCTGCTCTATCGCCCGGTCGACAACAAGCAGGGCACCGTGTTCGGCGGCACCACCAAGACCGTGACCATCGACACGCGCAACATCCCGGTTGCCGTGATCGAGCTGGGCGGCGGCATCGTCGACCAGACGCCGTACCTGAAGCGCACGGTCGATGGCGTGCTCAACATGCTGCGCACCGTTGGAGCCATTCCGGGCGACCCGTGGCAGAACCCGAAGCAGATCGTGGTCAACGAACTGGCCGGCATCCGCCCGACCCAGGCAGGCTGGCTCGAACCGCTGGCTCCGGCCAATGGCGAGGTCATCAAGGGCGGCCAGCTGCTCGGCCGCGTCGTCAGCCCATACAGCTTCGAAGTGCTGGAGGAAATCCCGACGCCCTTCGAAAACGGCGTGATGATCATGCAGCATTTGACGCGCAACCTCGTCGCCAGTGGCGACTATGGCTTCATGGTCGGCAATCTCGAAGGCGCGACCGACTGAACCGACGGCAGGCACCGGCATCGCGGCTTTCCGGCTGCGGTGCCCTCGCAGGGAAAAGACAACGATGAGTGCTGCACCCAACGCGACAACAGCGCCGGTCCTCGCGGTCCAGGATCTCGAAATCCGGATTCGCGGGGCGAACGGTTCGTTCGCGGTCGTTTCCGACATGAACTTCTCGGTTCATGCCGGCGAAACGCTGTGCATCGTCGGCGAAAGCGGCTGCGGCAAATCCATGACGGCGCTGTCGCTGCTGCGCCTGCTTCCCGATGCGGCGGAGGTGGCTTCCGGCAAGATCCTGATCGATGGCGTCGATTTCCTGGCAATGGGCCAGCGGCAGGTCGAGGATATGCGCGGTGAGCAGATCGCCATGATCTTCCAGGAGCCGCTGACGGCGCTCAATCCGGTTCTCAGGATCGGCGAGCAGATTGCCGAAGCGGTGCGGCAGCATCGCAACGTTAGCCGCAAACAAGCCTATGAACGCGCCATCGAGGCGCTGCAACTGGTGCAGATGCCCGATCCGCGCCGCAGGGCAGGGCAGTTCCCGCACGAACTGTCGGGTGGCATGCGCCAGCGCGCCATGATCGCCCTGGCTCTGGCCTGCGATCCCAAGATCATCATCGCGGACGAACCCACGACGGCGCTCGACGTCACCATTCAGGCGCAGATATTGGGGCTGATTTCCGACCTCCAGAAGCGCCTCGGCACGGCGCAGATTTTGATCACGCACGATCTCGGCGTGGTTTCCGAAGTCGCCGACCGGGTGATCGTCATGTATGCCGGCCGCAAGGTCGAGGAAGCCAGCATCTACGATCTCTTCGACCAGCCATTTCATCCCTATACGATCGGCCTGATGGGCGCCGTGCCGCGCGCCGGCGCGTCGAGCGAAGAAGGCGACCGCCTCGCCGACATCTCCGGCACCGTGCCGCCGCTGTGGGATTTGCCCAAGGGTTGTGCCTTCGCGCCACGCTGCCCGAATGCCTCTGCGCGCTGTCTCGAAGAACGTCCGCCGTTCGAAGAAAAGCGCCCCGGCCATTGGGCCGCTTGCTGGGAGCACGCCGATGCAGCCTGATAGCGCCCCGCTTCTCAGCGTCGACAATCTCGCCGTCCATTTCCCTATCCGCGCCGGCGTGTTTCAGCGCCAGGTCGGTTCGGTCAAGGCGGTTGACGGTGTCAGCTTCACCCTTGGCCGTGGCGAAACGCTCAGCCTCGTGGGCGAAAGCGGCTGCGGCAAGTCAACGACCGGCCTTGCGCTCATGGGGCTGGTCAAGCCGACCGGCGGAACCGTGCATTTCGATGGCCAGGAGATCAAGAGCTTCGGCCGGGCGGCGCTCAAGAGCTACCGCAAGCGCATGCAGATCGTGTTCCAGGATCCGTTCTCCTCGCTCAACCCGCGCCAGCGTGTCCGCGATATCATCCGCGCCCCGCTCGACATCCACAATGTCGGAACCATGGAGGAGAGGCGCTCCACCGTCACTGAGCTCATGCAGCGGGTGGGCCTGCGTCCCGACCAGGCCGACAATTTCGCGCATCAGTTCTCGGGCGGCCAGCGCCAGCGTATCGGCATCGCCCGCGCGCTTGCGCTCAAGCCTGATATCATCGTCTGCGACGAGCCTGTCTCGGCACTCGACGTGTCCGTTCAGGCGCAGATCCTCAACCTGCTCAGCGATCTGCAACGTGACCTCGGCGTGTCCTATCTCGCCGTGTCGCACGATCTTGGCGTCGTCGAATACATCTCCCACCGCGTGGCGGTGATGTATCTGGGGCGCATCGTCGAGATCGCTCCCAAGAAACGCATCTTTGCAGCGCCGGTCCATCCCTACACCGAACTGCTGATGAGCTCGGCGCCATCGATGGACCCGCGCAAGCGCCACAAGTTCAGCGCCAGCAATGACGACATCCCCAGCGCCACCCGCAAACCCTCCGGCTGCGCCTTCCACACCCGCTGCGCGCTGGCGACGGAAGTCTGCCGCACTGTCGAGCCGGCGCTGACCGAGCGGGAAGGCGGTCAGCTGGTCGCCTGCCACAACAAGTAACCTCAAGCCCTTCGGAATTTGCCATGACGCAGAACACTCTTTTCACCGGCGGCCGCCTTCTCGATCCGGAAGCAGGCGTGCTGCGCGACGGCCTCGATGTACTGGTCACCGGCGACAGGATCGCCGCGGTCGGCTCGTCCATCGACGCACCATCCGACACGACCGAAATCGCCCTTGGCGGCCGCACCATCATGCCGGGGCTGATCGACTGCCACGTCCATGTCGTCGCCGAAACGCTCGACCTCTGGGCCAACATGACGGCACCGTCATCGTTGGCTGCACTGCGCTCGGCGCGCGTGATGAACGAGGCGCTGATGCGCGGCTTCACCACGCTGCGCGATCTCGGTGGCGCCGACTACGGCCTCGTGCGCGCGGTCAATGAAGGGCTGATTGTCGGCCCGCGTCTGGTCATCTGCGGCAAGGGCCTGACCACGACCGGCGGCCATGCCGATCTGCGCACCCGCTCCGACGATCGGCCCGGCCTGTTCTCCGACCGCGTCGGCTCGATGGGGTTGATCGTCGATGGCGTCGACAATGTCCGCGCCGCCTGCCGCACCATGATCAAGGAGGGTGCGAATTTCATCAAGGTCATGGCCAATGGCGGCGTCTCCTCGCCGAACGATCCGATCCATTCCATCCAGTATTCGCGCGACGAAATCCTGGCGATGGTCGAGGAGGCCGATAATGCCGACCTCTATGTCTCGGCGCATGTCTACACCGACAAGTCGATCGGCCGCTGCGTCGAGCTTGGCGTCCATTCGCTCGAGCATTGCAATCTGATCGAGCCCGAGACTGCGCGTCTCGCTGCCGAGAAGGGTTGCATCGCCGTGCCGACACTGGTTGCCTATGACGCGCTGGCGCTGGAAGGCAAGGCGTTGGGCCTGGGCGCTGCCGAGTTCGCCAAGATCGACATCGTGCGCAATGGCGGCCTGCGGTCGCTGGAAATCATGCGCGATGCCGGCCTGCCCATGGCCTTCGGCTCCGACCTGCTCGGCCAGCTGCGCAAATATCACTGCATGGAATTCGAGATTCTCGCCAAAGTGCTGACGCCCGCCGAGATCATTCGCTCTGCAACCGTCATAGGCGCAAGACTCTGTCGCCTGGAAGGAGAGGCCGGCGTCATCGCAACGGGTGCCGCCGCAGACCTGCTGGTGGTCGATGGCGATCCTCTGTCCGACATCAGCCTGCTGCAGGGCGACGGCGCACACATGTCCGTCATCATGGCGCGCGGCCGGATGGCCAAGAATGGGCTGCGAGTCCCGGCTTGACAGGAAGTGCTCTGGCGAACCTCGGAGAGTCAGCGGCCTGCTTCGGGAAGCACTCAACGACCCGAAGCGCAAATCACCTTGGGCTGACGCCAAAGCAATTCAGGAGGCACCGCAGCGAGCACCGAACGGATTTGGCGAACTCCGAATTGAAATCGTAGCGCAGCCAATCGTTCAACATGCCCGATATGAAGCAATGAAACATGGTCGACGCCGACTTGGCGTCCCAGCCGTTCGCCAACTCACCTCTTGATTCGGCCAGTTCGAATGCGCGGTCGAACACAGCCGCCATCGTGTCGTGAAGAGAGCGCTGCCACACGAGGGCCTCCTGCATCTCACCGACATATTCGCAGCGCGTCACAATAATTTGATAGACCTTGCGGGTGTGCTCGTCTTCCTCGAACAGTCTGATAATCTCGAAGGCGCGTTCCTCGATAAAGCCGAGAGGATCGGTCGAGGTTTCTTCGATCTGCGTTTCCAGCAGTGCGCTGTGAAGCGAGCGCACGCGGTCCGTCATCGCGTTGAAAAGCTGCTGTTTGTTGGAGAAATGCCAGTAGATCGCCCCACGCGTCAGCCCGGCCTCATGGGCGATGCGTTCCAGCGAAGCCCGCGACACGCCCATGTCAAGAAACACCGTCTCGGCGGCATCAACAATATGTTGCCGCGTCTCTTCCGACTCCGATTTCGTGCGTCGCATGATTTCGGCCTCCCTTTACATACATTTCTGTTTGTATATATGTTGCACCGCAATATAGCGACCCCTTCCGTTGACCTGGTGCATCATGAAATTGTTGTCCTCCACTGCTCGAACCATAGCCGTCCTGGCTGTCAGCACCAGTCTTCTAACGGCAGTGCCCAATATTTCCTCGGCCCAGCAAGCCGGTGCGCCCCCGCCGCCCTCGGTCGAGGTCACGACCGTTGCCGCGCGGGAGGTGCCGCTCGACTACACCTATGCTGGCCGTGTCTCCGCCTTCCGTGAAGTCGAAGTCCGTGCCCAGGTCGGTGGTATCCTGAAAGAACGCGCCTATGTGGAGGGTGCCCGGGTGAAAGCCGGCGACGTCCTCTTCCGCATCGACCCGGCCAGCTTCGAGGCAGAAGCAGCGCGTGCCTCGGCGCAGTTGCAGACGGCGCAGGCACAGCTTTCCCAGGCCAAGCGTGATCAGCAGCGGGCCTCAGAACTGCTCGATCGCAAGGTGGGTACGCAAAAGACCTTCGATGACGCGAAATCCGCCGTGGAACTGGCGCAGGCCGCCGTCGCGGTGGCGGCTGCCCAGGTGAAGACTGCCCAGATCAATCTCGACCACGCCACGGTGCGGGCGCCCATCGACGGCGTGACCAGCCTCGACGTCGTGCCGGAAGGCAGCCTGATAGGCACCGGCGGCAGCGACAGCCTGCTGACCCGGATCACTCGTCTCGATCCCGTCTACGTCAACTTCTCCTACGCCAGTGAAGATGCAGCCGAGATCCGGCGCATCATCGACCAGAACGGTTTGGATGACGGCAGGCTTTCGGCCTCGATCGTTTTCGGTGACGGCACGGCACTCGACCGCAAGGGCGTGATCGACTTCACCGCGCCGAGCCTTGACACCCAGACAGGAACGATGCGGGTTCGCGCCGTCTTCGACAATCCCGACTCCCGCCTGATCCCGGGCCAGTTCGTCCGCATCAGGATTGGCGGCCTGACGGTGCCTTCGGCCATCGTCGTGCCGGAGGTGGCCGTCATGCAGGGGCCTGACGGCAAGTTCGTCTATACCGTCGACGATAGCCAGACCGCGGCCATGCAGCCGATTACGACAGGCCGGTCCGTCGAGGATGGATGGATCGTCACCGACGGCCTGAAAGCGGGCGACCGCATCGTCACCAGCGGCGTCATCAAGGTGCGTCCCGGCACGCGCGTCGCAGCCACCAAGTCCATACTCCAGACAGCCCAGGCCGAGTAATGAACCATCGTTTCTTCATCGACCGGCCGGTCTTTGCGGCGGTCATATCGATCGTCATCGTGCTTGCCGGCGTTGTCGCCATGCGCGTGCTTCCGATCGCGCAATATCCGGAATTGACGCCGCCGCAGGTGGTGGTGTCGGCGACCTATCCGGGCGCCAGCGCCGAGGTCCTGACGCAAACCGTTGCTGCTCCCCTGGAGGAGCAGATCAACGGCGTCGAAAACATGCTTTACATGCAGTCGGTCAATTCGGGCTCCGGCACGATGCAATTGACCGTAACCTTCGCCACAGGCACGGACGCCGACCAGGCCACCATCAATGTCAACAACCGCGTGCAGCGGGCTGTTTCGTCCCTGCCGCAGGAGGTCCAGCGTCTGGGCGTCTCGGTCAAAAAACAATCGAGTTCGATCCTGGCGGTCATCTCGCTCAATTCATCGAATGCCCAGTATGATTCTGTCTATCTTGCCAACTACGCGCTGCTCAACGTCATCGACGAACTGAAGCGGACACCCGGCATCGGTGATGCGAGCCTGTTCAGCCGCGAGAACTATTCGATGCGCGTTTGGCTGAGGCCGGACAAGCTCGCGCAATACAATCTGACCACCACAGACGTGGCTACGGCCATAAGCGAGCAGAATGCGCAGTATTCGGCCGGTCGCGTCGGTGATCCGCCGACGCAGAACAAGCTCTCCTTCTCCTATGCTGTGACGACCGACGGACGCCTGCCCGATGCGGAAGCATTCGGCAATATCATTCTGCGCGCCGATGAAAATGCCGCCACGCTGCGCCTCAAGGACGTTGCGCGCATAGAGCTTGGCGCCCAGGACTACAGCTTCCGAGCCATACAGGCGGGTAAGCCTACGGTTCCGATCGGCATCTACCTGCAACCGGGCGCCAACGCGCTCAACACGATGGCGGCGGTTGAAGCACGCCTCGACGAATTGGCGACACGGTTTCCCGATGGGGTCACCTACGAAATTCCCTACGACACGACGCTGTTCGTGCAGGAATCCATCAATGAAGTCATAAAGACCTTCATCGAAGCGCTCGTCCTCGTCGTGGTCGTGGTCTTCGTCTTCCTGCAGAACTGGCGGGCAACGCTCATCCCGCTCATCGCCGTCCCGGTCTCCATCCTCGGCACCTTCGCGGGCATGTACCTGCTCGGCTTCTCGATCAACATGCTCACGCTGTTCGGTCTCGTCCTGGCCATCGGCATCGTCGTCGACGACGCCATCGTGGTGCTGGAGAATGTCGAGCGCATCATGACGACCGAGAAGCTTCCACCGCGCGAGGCAGCCATCAAGGCGATGGGCGAAGTGACCGGGCCTGTCATCGCCATCGTCCTGGTGCTGGTCTCCGTCTTCGTGCCAGTTGCGTTCATGGGCGGTCTTGCCGGCGAAATGTATCGCCAGTTCGCCATCACCATCGCCGTCTCGGTGACGCTCTCCGGTGTCGTTGCACTGACACTGACGCCCGCCCTTTGCGCGATCCTGCTCAAGGCGGGCCACCATGAGCCGTGGGCGCCGTTCCGCTGGTTCAACCGCGCTTTCGATGGCCTCACCTCGGCCTACACGGCAGGTGTCCGCTTCTTCCTGAAGCGCGCGCTTCTTGCCCTCACGCTGTTTGCCATCATGGTCGGCGCGATGGCACATCTGTTCAACACGCTGCCCAGTGCGCTGGTGCCGAACGAGGATCAGGGTGTAATCCTTGCCGTCGGCATCCTGCCACCAGCGGCCGCGCTCTCGCGCACCAATGAGGTGATGTCGACTGTCAGCGACAACGTCATGCAGAACCCGGCGGTCGAGAACGTGCTGGCTTTTTCCGGCTACGACCTGCTGGCCGGCTCGCAATCGCCGAGTGCCGGGGCAGCCTTCATCAAGTTGAAGGACTGGTCGGAACGCAAGGCGCCGGAACTCGACGCGCGTGTCTTGCCCGGAGCGGTCATGGGCATGAACGCCGGCATCCAGGACGGCATGGTCCTCGCCTTCAATCCACCGCCGATCCAGGGGCTGAGCACGACCGGCGGCTTTGAGCTATACGTGCAGGACCGGACAGGCGCGGGCCCCCAGGCTCTCATGAACGCGACGCAGCAGGTCGTTGCCGCTGCTGCGGAACATCCCGAACTCGCCAATGTGCGCACGACGATGTCGATGAATGTGCCGCAGTACAAGATCGACGTCGATCGCGAAAAGGCGACCGCGCTCGGCGTGCCGCTCTCGTCGATCTTCTCGACGATGCAGGCGACCTTCGGCAATGTCTATGTCAACGACTTCACGCTCTACGGCCGCAACTTCCAGGTCAAGCTGCAGTCGGAGGCTAACTTCCGCGAAAAGCCCGAGGACCTGAGCCAGATCTTCGTACGCTCGCAAACCAGCAGCGCAATGATCCCGCTCGACAGCCTGGTAGAGGTCAAGCGCGTGATCGGTCCTGATCTTCTCGAGCGCTTCAACAACTTCCCGGCCGCCAAGATCATGGGCGATCCTGCCCCCGGCTATTCGTCGGGTCAGGCATTGCAGGCGATCCAGAAGGTCGCGGCCACTGCCCTGCCGGAAGGCTACACCGTTGCCTGGACCGGCACGGCCTATCAGGAGATCGAGACCGGCGGCACCGGCATGCAGGCGCTCCTCTTCGGCATCGTCATGGTGTTCCTGATCCTTGCCGCCCAGTATGAGCGCTGGTCGCTTCCGCTTGCCGTCATCCTTGCGGTGCCGTTCGCATTGTTCGGAGCATTGGTGGCAATCTGGCTGCGGGGCTTAAGCAACGACGTCTACTTCCAGATCGGCCTTGTTACGCTCATCGGCCTCGCGGCGAAAAACGCCATCCTGATCGTCGAGTTCGCGGTGCTGAAGCGGCAGGAAGGTCTCAGTGCCTTCGACGCCGCGATCGAGGCTGCGCGCTTGCGTTTCCGTCCGATCATCATGACCTCGCTTGCCTTCATCCTGGGCGTGCTGCCGCTGGCGATCAGCACCGGCGCGGGGTCGGCCAGCCGTCACTCGATCGGCACCGGCGTCATCGGCGGAATGCTCGCGGCAACGTTCCTTGCCATCTTCCTCATTCCGCTGTTCTTCAAGCTGATCGGCGGCCGGGACAAGAAGGGGGTTGTCGCACCGCAGCCAGTCGGCGGCGGGCATGAGGTGGGGGCAAGCATCCAATGACCGGGCGCGGGGTGGAGTTTGCCGGCTACCAGACTTGCTAGAGAAACAGCAGCGCCGGGCTAAGCGACCCGAAGGATCGGCGACGCCGGATGCCGCCCGCAACAGCAGGGGCGGCATCCTTTCCGTTGCCGAAGCGATACTCGCCGAGCGGGGTGGTTCGGCGCTGACCATCGATGCGGTGGCCAAGGCAGCCGGCCTCAGCAAAGGCGGCGTGCTCTATCATTTCCCGTCCAAGGCATCCCTGATCGAGGCGCTGATCGACCGCTCCATCGCAGCGATCGACGCCGTGTTCCTGGTCGCGGAAAAGGGAAGGGCGGCCAGCGAAGACACGACGACGTCTTATGCGGTGATACGCCGGCACCTCGAGAGGCAACCGATAGAGTTGCATTCGTGCCTGATGTCGCTGACGAATGCGAGCGCCCTTGAAACCTATCGCCGGAAGCTTCTTGAGCTTGCCGGGCAGCGGGTGGCAGCCGGCATCGACCGTGCGACAATGGACACGGTCCTCATCATGCTTTTCGGCGTACTCGGCAAAAGGTTGCTGCGTTTCGAGCTCCGCTGAACTAGCTCGTCCGGGCACCTGGCAGCACGAAGCTGTGTGACAGTGCTCAGGTGGCTTGTGCTTTCTGCACTAAAGCGAAGTCAGCATATGCTCGCGCTTTTAGCCCGTCTTGTACTCAAGAAACCATCTTTACAAAAAGGCCCGTGACCTGGTGGTCACGGGCCTCACTTCAACCTTGGCTGTGAAGCCGATTAGAAGTTGCGCTGGAAGCGGAGGAAGCCGCCAACGCCGTCGTCGATCTTGACCTTGTCATCCGTGTGAGCGGAGAAGTAGGTCACTTCCGGGGTGATCTTCAGGCCCGGAACGAGTTCGTAGGCCACGTTGGCAGCAACGGTGACGTCTTCGTTCTCGAAGTACGATGCCTGAACGTTGAAGGTAGCCTTCTCGTTCAGCTTGGCCGAACCGCCACCCCAGACAGCCCAGTTACCGCCCCAGGTCTTGTACCAGCTGCGGGTGACATTGTCGTCAGAACCATAGCCGGCCATGACCCACAGGTTGATGGTCTCCGTAGCCTTGACGTCGAGGCGAACCTTGCCGGCCCATTCTTCGTAGACCGAGTCGTAACCGACGACGCCGGACACGCCGCCCCAGCCCTGCGTATAGGCTGCACCGACCACGACGTGCGGAATGTAGTCGTCGAGCGTGTAGTCGTCGGTGCCTTCTTCAAGAGCGACTGCAGCCGAGAAGCCGTTGGCACCAGTGTAGGTGTAGGAGATCTGGTGCGTGTCCCACGGACCGTAGCCGCCGAGCATGTCATCAGCAATCACGTCGCCTGCATAGAGATTGTTGACCAGCGTCGTGAACATCGAGTCGGTTTTACCAACGCGGAAGCCGCCGAGTTCGATATAGGCGTGGTTCATCTTGGCCGTGGTACCGCCGGCAAACGAATCGCCATACTGAAGAATCTCGCCGGTGTCTTCATCGACGATATTGGCAGTCCTGCGGCTATCCCAATCGAAGTTGAGGTGCATGTAGGCGCGCAGGGTGCCGAGTTCGGTTTCCGAACGCGCATCGAGCTGAATCGCCGCGCGAGCACGCTTGTAGTAGGTGTCGTTCAGCTTGGTGTCGCCATTCAACGCGTCAAGCTTGTCACGGACGTCCGTCAGGCCACCGTAGTCGCCCTTGCCGACGCCGATGTCATAGCGCATGTAGCCACCGACGCGCAGGCAGGTCTCGGTGCCGGGGATGTAGTAGAAGCCGGCGCCGTAGACGTCGCATACGCGAACGTATTCCATCGGCTCCGGCTCGGCGACGACGACAGCGTCGGCCGCGCGGGCGCCTGAGACTGCGGTAAGGGCCGCAACTGATCCCAATAGTAACCCTCTAATATTCATACCAATTAACCTCCAGTTAAAATCGCAAGCGGACCAACCGCCGCTACTCAATGCCTACCTTTAACATTGGCGCTAGATCAAAGGACAAGATTGGGGGTATCTGCTGGAGCACTAAGCGTGACAATTATGCAACGTATCGGAGTGTGGCGAGCGCACCATAAGGTGGATTAAGTGTATGTAATATCGATGAAAATAGACATTTCCTAAAATGGCGAAGGCTGCGGCTTTCATTGGATCGGCCGCTGATCTCCGGAGGCGAAGGCGCTTGGCCACCGCCGCGCACTCAAAGTTGGCCAATCGTAGTCTAACTTATTTCCTCAGGCAGAGTATTTTCTGAAAAACAACAACCAAATATGTCCTTTGACTGGCCATAGGCAGGGGCGCAATATAAGTTTGCCTCTGGCTCACGTAGAAGGACTGCTTGAGTTGGAAGGCGGTTGATGCGTTCTGACCTCCAGTCAACGCACCAAAGCCCCGCTCTTCCCTGAGCGGGGCTTCTTTCGTTTCAGGGTCTAGGGCGAAAGATTCTAATGAACCCGAAATGGGTCTATGGGAAGCAGGTCATAGTCACCATTGGCGAGATGAAGATCGAACTGCGCCCGCGCGACATTCAGTGCAACGATGTTCTCAAAGAAAGCCTCAAGCGGCGGCAATATCTGAACGCGGCGGCCACCGTCTTCCAGCAGGCTTACAAACCCACCGGCCTCCGCCTTTTTCATCAGGCGCCTTACGTGTGTTCTCGACAGTCCAAACAGGGACCCGACTTCTTCGAAGGGGAACTCGACGATATCATCGGCAGTAGATTGGCTCGTACCTTTCAGAGACATCAGCTTGAGCAGCAGAATCTTCCCGCCGTCGGAAGTGTCGAATATCTGTGAGCCTGGAAGGTCGCGGGTAAACGAATTGGTGATTAGTAGAGAATGAATGCTGTTGGCAAAGGAGCGCTCCAGCACGTCCTCATTCGTATCGATCAATTCACAATATCTTCTGGCGGGGAACAGTGCGTCGGCGACGGCGAGATTGGCACGAAGAAAGCCTTCGACCTCCTTTATGAGCTGTTCGGTGGGGCGAATGCTTCGCCACCGGCGATCCCTGGAATTTTCCGTGCGCGTTACCAGGCCGACCCTCTCCAGAAGCACGATGTTTGCTGCGGTGGTATTCCTGCTGCATAGGTTCATCGCGGTTGTCAGGTTTTGTATGGAGGAGAGGAAGGGGCCGGTCTTTTCCGTTTGTTCGAAATAGAAGGACAGGATTGCCGTGCAGATCGTCTGTCGCGCCACGTTGGCGATCGCCCTGTTGATCAGATAGCGCCCTTTGTACAGGTCCACCATATTGCGGGCATAGTCCGATGCCGCCGCCGCGAAAGCGGGATTGCATCTCAGTATGCGCATGCGCTGCTTGAACCACTCCACACCTGTCTCGTGACTGATGAGCCGCTCGGCCTGCGCAGACTCAAGGTAGCGGACAGGTACATTCATCGTGAGCCCTCCATTCAGTGGCGGATGCTGCCTCAACAAGCAACGAAGCCACTGCAGTTATCAAAACGCATTCCGAAGCCGAGCCATGCGCAAGCTCTTGCTGGTCATTCTTCCGGACCCCACTGAACGCCAACAATTGAATCTGACAGCTATGCGACAGCCGCCCGCTTGAAGCTGGATGCTCATCCCCGTATGCGGGATTTAAGTATGGCTTGAACGGCGTTCAATGTTGCGTCAGCAGCGTTAAACGATGCACGGGCATACGCAGGCTGCGCGCGACTGCATGATGACGAAAACGTGTTCAAAAAGTGCTGCAAATCGGGCAGTCAGGAGAACGTTTCCGTGATCAGGCCATGGTGCTTCAACTTCTCGTTACTCTGCCTTGGACGGCCTGATTGTCGCCTTCAGGCTTGCAGGTTCCTACGCGAATCTGTAGGCGCATGACGCCCGATATCCCTAGCGTCATGGAGTGAATACGTTGAAACTGAAGGTTGCGATTCTTGCCGTTGGTCTGGCTTTTTCCCTGGCGACATATGCCCATGCCGATGACGGCATGGTGGCCTTCGACAAGGGTGAATATGAGACAGCACTAAAGTACTGGCAACCGTTAGCGGACAAAGGCGAGGCGGCTGCGCAATATGGTCTCGGGCTTTTGTACGAAGGCGGCACCGGTGTCGAGCAGGACGCCGCCAAGGCGCTCGATCTCTACAGGAAATCTGCGGACCAAGGATATGCCCTGGGGCAGAACGCGCTGGGTCATATGTATCAGATAGGGCTCGGCGTCGAAGAAGATCCGGCACAAGCCGTCGCCTGGTTCCGCAAGGCTGCAGATCAGGGACTGGCCAAGGGCCAGCGTAACCTCGGCTTCATGTATTCGAACGGCATTGGCGTCGAGGAGGATGATGCGCAGGCCCTTACGTGGTTCAGCAAGGCCGCAGACCAGAATGATGCATGGGCTCAATACTATCTCGGCAACGTCTATTTGAACGGCTACGGCGTGGAGCAGGACGACGCGCAGGCGGTGACCTGGTATCGCAAGGCGGCCGAGCAGGACAATGTCGAAGCCCAGAACGCTCTTGGGCTTTCCTATGAGCTTGGCAACGGCGTTTCCCAAAGCGATGAAGACGCGGTTATCTGGTACCGCAAGGCAGCGGAACAGGGCGATGCCCGCTCGCAGATGAGCATCGGCAACATGTATCTCGAAGGGCGCGGCGGATTGTCGGAAGACGCAGCCCAAGCTGTCGAATGGTATCGAAAGGCGGCTGACCAGGGTTATGACGTAGCCCAGGACAATCTGGGGCTCCAATATGCTGCCGGCAATGGCGTCTCCAAGGACGAAGCCCAGGCGGTTACCCTGTTCCAGATGGCGGCCGAGCAAGGATATGCGAAGTCGCAATACAATCTCGGCGTGATGTACAATCTGGGGCTGGGGGTCGCCCAGGATACGGACCAGGCGATCTATTGGTGGCGCCAGGCAGCCGATCAGGATCTTGAAAGCGCGAAAGAAGCCCTCGACGCCGCCGGGGCCAAGTAAGCTGCGGCGGACTTCCCTCCATGCTGACCCGAAGACTCGGGGTCAGCATGGGGGAGGGCATAGAGACCTATTCGCCCTTCACCAACTGCTCGAACAATGGCGCGAGCAGCTTTGCCAGGACCTCCGGATCGGCCTCAGCCAACGCGTCGAGGCGGATCGACTGGCGCATCATCTGAAACCCAGCGACCAGCGACAGGATCAGAGCGGCACGCTGCTCTGCGTGGCGCCCTTGAAGTGCGTTCGCGATGGTTTTCTGGTGGCCGGCTTCGATTGCCGCTCGCCCGATCTCGGCTGCGCGTGAACTCGATGCCGAATTCAAGAGAATAAGAAAACCTTCAAGCGGCGTGTCGCCTGCGCGGGTGATTTCGACCAGCGCGCGCGCTATCGCTTCGCCCGGATGTTCCGATCCAAACACAGCGTCCGTGGCGATCGTGGGCGTGGCGTTTGCCGCCGCAATCGCCTCGGCAAACAGCTGTTCCTTGCCGCCGAAGTAACGGTTGACCAGCATCGCGGTGACGCCGGCTCCCGCCGCGATTTCGCGCACGCCTGCCCCATCATAGCCGGCCCGGGCGAAGACGTTGCGCGCCGAGGTTAGGATCGCCTCGCGCGTGGATGCGGCGTTGCGTTTGCGGGATTCGGGTCTGATCGTCATCTTGAAACTCTACAGGTGTAGACTTATTTGTCAAACAGAAGTATACACATGTAGACTTATCTAACAATGGTGAACGTGATGACGCAGACGGTGCTGGTGACGGGCGGGAACGGATTTGTCGGGGGATGGTGTATCGTCGAGCTGCTCCGGCAGGGCTTTGCCGTTCGAGCCACCGTCCGGGACATGCGCAAGGCAGAAGCGGCGCGCGTAGCGGTTGGCACGCAAACCAGCACGGACCGGCTGAGCTTCGTGGTGGCCGACCTGATGCAGGACGACGGTTGGGACGCGGCGATGGTGGGCATCGACTACGTGATGCATGTTGCCTCGCCGCTGCCGATGGGCGCCTTGCTCGATCGCGAGGCTTTGGTGCCGGCGGCAAGGGACGGCACGCTACGGGTCTTGCGCGCAGCGGTTAAGGCTGGCGTCAAGCGGGTGGTGATGACGTCGGCTTCGGCGACGACGCGCCAGCCGCTGAACTCGAACACGGTGAGCAACGAAACGATGTGGGCCGACCCTGCCGACCCGCAGTTCGATGCCTATCGCGTCTCAAAGATCAGGGCCGAGAAAGCGGCGTGGGAATTCATCGGCGCCTCGGGCGGCAAGACCGAGCTGGCGACGATCCTTCCGGGAGCGGTGTTTGGCCCGGTACTCACGACAGACAGCATCGGATCGGTGAAGATCATCAAGGACTTGCTGGCAGGGCGACCGGCCGCGATGCCGCAGCTCGGCTTCTGGGTCGTGGACGTGCGCGACCTGGCGGACGCACACGTAAGGGCTATGACCTCAGCGAAGGCAGGGAATGAGCGGTTAATCGTTGCCGGAAGCTTCCTGTGGATGGCGGAAATCGCAAAGATCCTGAGAGAGAAGCTCGGTGCAAAGACGCCGACGCCGGTGCTGCCCAATTGGGTTGTGCGGCTCCTGGTGCCATTCATGGCCGATCTTCGAACCCTGGCACCCCTGGTCGGGCGAAAGTTCGAGATGGATACCGGTAAGGCGCGGCGGGTGCTCGGCATCGTCCCGCGACCGATAGAAGAGACCCTGGTGGATTGCGCGGGCAGCCTGACCGCAGCGAGCGACTGACTAGGCGAGCTTCCATCTCAACCCCGCAATGCGCCGGGCGGCACTCCAGTTGGGATGGCCGGTACAGTTTTGCTCAGGAGCCGGCCAGCCGTTGACTTTTTCTTTCTCGTGAAATATTTCACGAGAAAATGGAGGACTCAACAGTGGACAATCAGGCGACCAGAAAACTTCGTATCGCGGTCGACATTGGCGGGACATTTACCGACCTGGCGGCCTTCGACGAAAGCGGCAAAACCTTAGCTTTCGGCAAGGCGCTTTCGACTTACGACGATCTTGTGCGCGGCATCGCCGACACAATGTCGGAGGCCGGGGTCGATGCCGGCGAGGGGGTTCTCTTCCTGCACGGGTCTACGATCGTCATCAACAATCTTCTTGAGCGCACCGGCGCCAGAACCGCTCTCCTGATTACGGAGGGGTTTCGTGACATCTACGAGATCGGGCGCATCAACCGTCCCGATGCGTACAACCTCCATTTCAAGAAACATCAGCCGCTGGTGGCCCGCGCGGATCGCTTCGAGATCGAGGAACGGCTGCTGGCAAACGGCGCGGTCTTCAAGCCGCTCAATGAGGATCAGGTTCGCTCCGTCGCCAAAGAACTGAAAGAGCGTCGCGTCGAGGCCGTGGCGGTTGCGCTTCTGCATTCCTACCGAAATGCCGCGCACGAAAATCGGGTAAAGGAAATCCTTTCCGAAGAGCTTCCCGGCGTTTTCGTTTCCGTATCCTCCGAGCTCAGCCAGGAGTACCGCGAATTCGAGCGGACCTCCACGGTCGTGGCGAATGCCTATGTCGGTCCGCGGGTGCAGGGCTATCTCGGCGAACTGGAATCTCATCTTACCGATGATGGCTTCAAGGGGCGGTTCTTTGCCGTTCAGTCCACCGGAGGTCTTTTCCCGGTCTCGGATGCGCGCCGCATGTGCGTGAACATGCTGGAGTCGGGGCCTGCCTCCGGTGTCATCGGCGTCAGCGCCGTGGCCAAGCATCTCGATCTCAAGAATGCCATCGCTTTCGACATGGGCGGGACAACGGCCAAAGCCGGCCTGATCCGCAATGGACAGCCCCTCACGACGAGCTCCGCAAAAATCGGCGCTTACGGCAGCGATCTGCCGATCCAACTGCCCATGATCGACATCTTCGAAGTGGGAACCGGCGGCGGCAGCATTGCGCGCGTCGAGGCCATGAATGCGCTGCGCGTCGGACCGCGTAGCGCCGGTTCGGCGCCCGGGCCTGCCTGCTACGGCCGAGGCGGGACCGAGCCGACGGTGACCGACGCGAATCTGGTGCTGGGCCGTCTCGATCCGGACCATTTCCTGGGCGGTGCCATGAAGCTCAATCACGAGGCGGCGACCGAGGCCATCAGGCAAAAGATTGCGGATCCTCTCGGCATTTCCATAGAGGGGGCCGCCGAGGGCATCCTGCAGATCGCGGCGACGACCATGTCTTACGCGGTCAAGGGCGTGACCACGGAGCGGGGCCTCGATCCCGGCGGTTTCGCCATGCTGGTCTATGGTGGCGCAGGGCCGCTGCATGCTTCGGCCATCGCACGTGAACTCAGCATCGGCCGAGTGATCATTCCCTATTCGCCAGGGCATTTCTCGGCCTACGGCATGCTGTTTGGCGATCTTCGCTACGATTTCGTGCGCTCGGTGTTCCGGACACTCGATCCAACGATCCTTGGTGAACTGGAGGATGCATTCCTGGTGCTCGAGGAGCAGGGGCGATCCGCCGTCGACAACGCCAGTGCGGGCGAACTGCCGGTGGTTTTGGCGCGCTCGGCGGATATGCGTTACCGCGGTCAGGAACACGCCGTGACGGTCGACCTTCCTGCCGAACTCAGCTTCTCGCGCGACGCCGATCGCATCAAAGCTGCCTTTGATGCGGAGCATCTACAGCGCTACGGCACATCCGCTCCCCGCGAGGAGGCAGAAATCGTGAGCCTCAGGGTAACCGCCTATGGGCGCATGCTGGCCCCGGAACTCAAGCCGCGCCCGCTTTCGGACGTGCCCGGCGATATCGTCCCCTCGCGCGTGAAACCTGTGCACTTCGGCGCGGCAGGCTGGCTTCAGACTCCGGTCCACCTGCGGGAAAGCCTTGTACCCGGCGCCAAGCTCGAGGGCCCGGCGCTCATCGAGGAGCACGCTTCGACAACCGTCATCTGGCCCGGCGATGGGCTGGTCATCGATGCCTTCGGCAACATCGATGTAACGATTGGAGAGATCTGATGCTGCTTGTCAAACAGGAATCCATGCTGCCGGCAGCTTCGGCCGACGTCAGTCCCGTCATCGTCGAAATCGTGCGCAACGGCATCATCTCCTTGACCGAAGAGATGAAGATCAACCTGATGCGCACCGCCTACAACATGATCATCTATGAGGCGCTGGATTTCACCGTCGGCCTCTATTCCACTACGGGCGAAACGGTATCGATCGGCCTGGGGCTTCCGAGCTTTGTTCGGGGCATGTCAGAAACCGTGAAAGCCAAGATTGCGCACTTCGGACCGGACGGCATTCACCCCGGGGATGTTCTGGTCACCAATGATGCCTACGTTACCGGAAGCCATCTCAACCACATTACCTTGACCAAGCCGATTTTCTGGAACGGGCAGATCGTGGCCTACGCCTGCTGCATGGCGCATTGGGTGGATATCGGCGGAGCCAAAGGCGACATCACCTCCGACATCTTCTCCGAGGGGCTGCAGGTTCCGATCTGCAAATATATCTCCAACGGCCAGGTCAACGAACTGCTGGTAGACATCATCCGCATGAATGTCCGCATGCCGGATCTGGCGATCGGCGATCTTCGGGCACAGCTATCCGCCGTGGAAACCGGCGAGCGGCGTATGCTCGAGATGATGACCCGCTACGGCGGCGACAGCGTGCTTAAGTCCATCGACGCCATCATGGACCACAGCGACCGGACGGCGCGAGCCCGTGCAGCGGAAATTCCAGACGGCATTTATGAAGCTGAATCTTTCATGGACGACGACGGCATCAGCAAGGGTGTTCCGATCCCGATCCGCGTCAAGGTCATCGTCAAAAAAGGCGAGGTGACGATCGACCTTTCCGGTCTCAGCCCACAGGTCCGCGGTTACTATAATTCCGCTGGCGCAACAGGCATCGCCTGCGCGCAGGTTGCCTATAAATGCCTGACCACGCCAGAGGTCTATCCGGTCAACGATGGCGCTTTCCGGAACCTGAAGGTGATCTGCCCTGAAGGAACCGTGGTCAGCGCCAAGCGTCCTGCCGCCATGCGCTGGTGGATGGCCATACCGATGACTGTGGTCGACACGATCATCAAGGCTCTTGCGCCGGTTATACCGCAAAGAGCCGCAGGAGGGCATCACTCCGACCTTGCCGTCATCGAGTTTCGCGGCATCGATCCCCAGACCGGTCGATATTTCGTGGCTGCCATCGGCCCGACTGGTGGCGGGTGGGGCGCCAAGGCCCAGGAAGATGGCCACCCCGTCACCGTCGCGAGCAATGACGGCGATACGCATAACAGTCCGACCGAGCGCATCGAAGCGAAGTATCCCCTGCTCGTGGAACGGTATAGCCTGCGCGAGAACAGCGGCGGAGCCGGTCAATATCGCGGCGGCCTTGGTGCCGACATCATAATCCAGGCGCTCTCGCCGGTGGAGGTCAGCACACCTGTCGAGCGTACGCGGTGTAAGCCGTGGGGCATCCTTGGGGCCGGCGATGCGATGGCCAACCGCGTGACGCTTTACCGAAATGGTGAATGGCAGGAGCTGGATTCTGGCAAGGTCGCAAACGTGCTTCTCAATCCCGGTGACAAGATCAGGGTCGAGACGGGCGGGGGTGGAGGTTTTGGCGATCCGCGCACCAGAGCGCACGAAGCTATTGAAGCTGATATTCGTAACGGATACATCAGTCTCAGCCATGCCATGGAGGCGTACGGGTACCAGCCGGGTTGACGTCGCACGCTCCATAAGGGACGAGAGACAATGTCAATACGCAGTCCCATGACAAGCTTGGCGCCGGTGCGTGGACGCCCCCGCGCCAGTGACGACAATCCTTCCGGAATTGCAGCGCTGGATGTTGGTCTCGAGATACTCCGGGTGATTTCGGAACATCACGGCGCGATAGGTCTCTCAGATTTGTCGCGCCTGACGGGGGAGAAGCCGAACAGGCTCCACCGGTATCTGGTAAGCTTTCGGGAGAGGGGCTTTCTTTCCCAGGCCGAGAACTCCGGTCTTTATGATCTTGGCCCGCAAGCCTATGCGCTGGGTCTTTCCGCTCTGAGGCGGTACGATCCCATTCGGGGTGTGAGAGAGGCGACGGTCGCGATCCGCAATGCGACCGGAAATCAAACCAATCTCTATGTCTGGACGCCCCGGGGCCCCACCCTCATAGCTTCGGAGCAGGGCATCCACTATTTCCCGGTGATGATCCGGCCCGGCACGGCTTTGCCACTGGCCGATTCGATCACCGGACTTGTTTTTCTGGCCTGGACAAGTCGGGACAAGACACAAGCCTTGTTCGACGAAGAGGTCTCGATGGCCGCCCGCGACGGCATTTCGATCGACGTCGCCGGGATCGAGGCTCAATTGAAGGAAATCCGAAAGACGGACGTCTACTGGAGCAACCGTGCGATCATCTCGCACAACGGCGCGGTCATGCCATTGTTCGACGACAGCGGCGAAGTTGCCTGCTGCGTGACGACCGTCATTCCAAGGGGGATGCGCGATGCGCAAACCCAGGAGGCGACGGAAAAGGCCTTCAAGAATGCGGTGGAGAATCTGCCGCTAAAAACCGCCTCCCGAGCTGGGCGGTTGCTCTAGGTCTTCCCGATTGATGGCGCGACGCGTGTGACGCTGGCCTGCCCGGCCGTCAATCGTACTTACTTCTTCAATGCCAGCATATGTCCGTCTGCAACCTGAGAAGGCGCGGTCGAACCGTCTCGCGCGGTAGCGGAAGTAACTCCTCGTCACTTCGTTTTCGCCCGGCGCGGCGGCCCTTACTTGACGTTTCGCAAATTACGTGAAATATTTCACGATATAGCGAGTATCGAGTGCGGAGGGCATTGGTTCGATGAAGCTGGCGACTATCCAGGAAGGCAACTGGCCCGTGGCGGCCGTGATGGTAGGGGACGAGCTGCTTGTCCTTTCCGGCGATCACGGCGACCCGCAGCTTGCCGGCTTTCCGAGCACCGTGATCGGCCTGTTGCACGATGGCCCGGAGACTATGCGGCGCCTGGCGGACGTAATCGCGCGATTGGGCAATGACAAAGCTCGTCTTGCAACGCTCCGCGCCGCAGGAGCATTGCGGCCTTATGACGAAGACCTTCTTTTGGCGCCCATCCCGATCCCCGGCACCATGTTTGCGGCCGGGCTGAACTATCTCGATCATCTTGAGGAAATGGGCAGCCCGATTCCGAAAGAGGCCTATGTCTTTCACAAGAGCGTTGCATCCATAACGGGACCACGTTCGGCGATCGCCCGGCCGGTCGGCCACACCGGAATGGTGGATTGGGAAGCGGAGCTGGCGGTCGCAATAGGTGTCGAGTGCCATCGCGTGTCGGAAGCCGACGCTCTCTCGTACGTGGCGGGCTACATGGTCGCCAATGATGTCTCAGCGAGAGATTGGCTGGATCCTGTTTTCCAAAATCCTGGAATCATGGAGCCGATCGTCAACTGGGACCGGAACATGATGGGGAAATCTTTCCCGACCTTCTGCCCCCTGGGCCCGGTTCTGGTGACGGCCGACGAGATCCCGGATCCTCAAGTCTTGCCGATCCGCTCCCGCGTGAACGGAAGCGTCATGCAGGAGAGCAATACGCGCCTGATGATCTTCTCTGTCGCGCAGATCATTGCGCATTTGTCCCGCTGGTACGTGCTGCGGCCGGGCGACGTCATTTTGACCGGAACTCCGGCGGGGGTCGGGGTCGGGCGCACGCCTCGCATATTTCTTCAGGGGGGAGATGTCGTCGAGGTGGAAATTCAGGGCTTAGGCCGCGTGGTGAATTCAGTTCAGTAAATCGGCCCCGCATCGCGGGGTTCTCTGCAAATGCCCATGGGAGGGAAATCATGACCATATCTAACCCTGCACTGATGAGTGAGGGAGGGATCACCGGCACGCGCGGCGTGCTGCGTGAGCAAGGCGACGCGGTTGGCTTGCTTGCCCGGGTGGAAAGCCTGCCGCCGCGCGGAGTGCTGGTGCGCGCCAGGGTGCTAATCGGCGTTGCGACATTCTTCGATGCGTTTGATGTTCTGGCGATTGCCTATGTGCTGCCGACATTGGTCGGCCTCTGGGAACTGACGCCGCAGCAAATCGGCTTGCTGATCTCCTCCGGTTTTGCCGGTCAGTTGATCGGAGCCCTGTTTTTCGGCTGGCTTGCCGAGCGTGTAGGACGACTGCCGGTGGCAACGGTTACGGTCGCGATCTTCGGCGTTTTCAGCCTCGCCTGCGCCTTTGCCCCCAGCTATGGCTGGCTGCTGGCACTTCGCTTCATCCAGGGTGTCGGACTCGGTGGTGAGGTGCCGGTCGCGGCGGCATATATCAACGAACTTTCCCGAGCCCGCGGCCGCGGTCGCTTTTTCATGATCTATGAATTGATCTTCCCGCTTGGCCTGTTGCTGGCGGCGGGATTGGGGTCTTGGCTGGTCCCGCGTTTCGGCTGGGAATCCATGTTCGTTATCGGCGCGCTGCCCGCATTTCTTGCGCTGTTCCTTCGCCGCGCTTTGCCGGAATCGCCCCGTTGGCTGATCGACAAGGGTCGCCTGACGGAGGCCCGCGCCGCACTTGAGCGGATCGAACGGTCTGCGGGCGTGACACCGTCTCACGCCGCAGCAGCAGCTGCTGCGCCCATACAGATCGTCGCTCCCGACGTGCAGGCACCACGCCGTCTGGAACTCCTGCGTGCCCCATATCTCGGCCGAACACTGACGGTCTGGGCCATATGGATTAGCGCCTATTTCATCACCTATGGCCTCACGGCCTGGCTGCCGACGGTCTATCGCACGGTCTTCAAGCTGCCCGTCGAGACGGCGCTGCAATACGGGCTTCTCACGAGCTTCGCAGGCTTCCTTGGATCGGCCCTTTGCGCTTTCCTGATCGACAAGGTCGGTCGGCGTCTATGGATGACCGTGGGGCTGATCGTTGGTGGCGTGCTTCTCAGCGTGGCCTACTTCGTCGGCGTCAGCGATGTCCGCATCGTTCTTATGACGGCGTCTTCCGGGTACTTCTTCATCGCATCGGTGGCTACCATGCTCTATCTCTATACGCCGGAGCTTTACCCGACCCGCATGCGTGCCTTCGCCTCGGGCGCAGCCAGCAGCTGGCTGCGCATTGCATCGATAGCAGGGCCGACAATCATCGGTAGCCTGATCGCCAGCGGCGGCCTCGACGTCGTCTTCGCTATGCTCGCGCTCGTCGCTATAGCCGGCGGCGTCGTTGCGATGCTTTTCGCAGTCGAAACGTCAGGTCGGCAACTGGAGGAAGTATCTCCTTGATACGACAAGTGCGGGAGGTGGGTGAGCGATTGTCGTCCACTGCCGCATGCGATCGGCGGAGGTGCCGCTGACTTTTAAGTTGGCGCCTCCGCGGCTGAATAGAAATACTTATGCTGCACGACTACCGGTTAGCCAGCGGAAGGCGCGACGGATGAATTCCTGGCCACCTTCGGTTATCGGGTCTCCGTGGGCCATCAGCACTTTTTCGGCGGGCCAAGCCAAAATCCGCCGAATGGAGGCGCGCGCGGCGTGTCGGTCGGTAAAGGCGACACGAAATTTTCGCGGCACTGACGGTTCGGTGGCTACCATCAGATCCAGCCGGGCTACGATTGCTCGCCAGCCCTTGAACCATTCGGGGCGGAAGTGCTGAATGAGATCGGTGAACAGCACCGTTGCGCTTTTGCGGTGAAAGAAGACGACTTCGGTCGTGATCCGGCTGCCGCGCATTATGACCAGGTCGATATCATTCACCCAGTCCGCAATCACGACATCGTCCAGGTCGCCATCAAACCTGATGTCCTTGCGCTTCTGGCGCAGGCCCGGCGGCGCATACACCTTGGCGGCCGGGTAGGCGCGCTGCCAGTCATCAAGAAATACGTGATGAAGCGAGTTGGGTGGGATCAGGTAGCGCGCCTCGCCCAAAGCGTCGACCTCTGTGCGAAGGTCGTCGGAGAGCTGCGTCGGCGACCATATGAAGAGTTCCCCGCCGGATAATCTGATGACAGCCATGCGCGTGGGGTAATGAAAGCCGGCGGCGGCTGTGACGGTTGGACCGTCTGCGATCCAGATATCGGGACCGAATTCCTTGAGAACAGCAACCATTTCCTGCAAAGTTCCCGATCGATCTAAAAGTTTACATATGAGTAAATTTACACTAGAGTATAAAAATGGCAATACCAAAGCGAACGGAGCGGTCGCGAACGCTCATCCTCGATGCCGCCGACCTGGCATTCCGGGAACTGGGGTTTGCCGACACGTCCGTGGAGGAAATTGCAACGCGCGCCGGGTTGACCCGCAAGACGGTCTACAATCTGTTCGGCTCGAAAGAGGAAATCGCCTTGCAGCTTATCGCCCGCGTGGAAGCGGGCGATGCAATCTATCGCGCCCACATGGAGGCGAGCGAAGACGTATTTGCTCTCCTTGAGCTTGTCTTTCTCGACAGCGCGCGCTGGTGCATGGCCAATCCCTCGATTGCAAGGCTTGCCCTTGCCCCCACAGAGAGACCGTCTCTCGAACCGCCGACTGGTCGCCCGACGTTCCAGCGGCTCGTAAGAGACCTTCTGGTGCTTGGCCAACGACAGGGTGTCATTCGCAAGGACGAGGATCCCAATTTCATGTCGCTGGTTCTACTCGGTATCTATGCGCAGGCCATGCTTACGGCCCTTTCCGGTGGGCCGTTCAGTGAGGATGATATCCGGCGCCTCATCCGCATTGTCGTCGAAGGCATTGGCGAACGATCCTTGTCCTGAATAGCGGCTCAGGCTTTGCCATATGGCAGGCGGCTCGGCGCGCCTAACGTCAGTTGCACCTCAACGTTACGACGACCCGTCATCATGTTTCATTTATGGAACGTGATGACGACAAATATCAAGTCTCCTCAACACCTCGTTCCATCCGTATCTTCCACAACGAGCAATCAAGCTCGT